>CAYOFL010000033.1:0-32476 GCA_964403165.1 uncultured Ignavibacteria bacterium | reverse complement strand
AGGACAGCAGAAGACACACCGATTTAGAAAATACCCTCCAGCTAAGATACAAAGGGGAGGAGGATGAGATCATCCAGACCATTGAAGCTGGCAACACCAACCTGCATGTAGGAAGTGGGGTGGTGGGATACGGAGAGAGCAAACAGGGACTTTTTGGAATAAAAACCACCGCCAAAATAGGGGGGTGGAATTTGACCATGATCACCAGCCAGGATAAGGGCTCCACTCAAAGGGCGGAGTTTAAGGCTGGTGCGGAAACCCATGCCTATACGATTCGGGACTACGACTATCTGAGGCAAACATTTTATGATCTGGGATATGCCGACGACTTTGCCCCAGGCGACTCCATCGCGGAGATCAAGTTATTCAAAAGCAATTTCAGCATAAACAGCAACACTGCGGAGAACCCTGCTCCTTTCGGCATAGCTTACGTCAACCCTGAAGATACCACCCAGTACCCAGAAGAATCTTTCTTGAGGAGATTTCAGGAGATCAATCCAAACGACTACTTTGTTGAAAGGAATCAACACTGGATTCAATTCTTCAACCCCTTAGGAGCAAATGACATACTGGGAGCATTTTATGTGGTTCGGCATTTCGATCCCAATGTTCCATTCGATACCGTGGGGTTTCTTAAAGACTCCTGCACCAGCGCAGAAGGCGAAATCTGCATGAGGCTCAAGTTGATCAAGCCGGAGAGTCCCAAACCTTCCGATTATACCTGGGAATACGAATGGAAGAATGTGTATTCTCTTAAAGCCAGAAATATTGAACGTGAAGGGTTTCGCTTGGACATATATAAAGGTCTTCCCTACGCCGAAAACATAGACGAAGACCTAAACGTCCAGGACAGCACCAGGTATCTGCGAATATTCGGTCTGGATCAGTTGGATTTAGATGCTGAAGAGAACCCGGACGGAATCGTGGACTACAGGCAAATAAATTTTGGCTTAGGGTATCTCACCTTTCCCAACCCACATCCATTCGCCCCCCATCCTGATGTCAGCTTCACCGGAAATCCGGATGACACCCTCAAAAATAAAGTGGAAAGCATCTATTCTTGGGATGAACCGGGCCAGCCAGGTGAGGATAGCAAATATTATATCTATGTCCAATCCTCCTCTCGCAAGTCCCAATTCCAGTTGGGTCATGCTCCCATAATCGAGGGATCCGAGGTGGTGACCTTAAACGGCAGCCCTCTGACCAGAGGGGAAGATTACACCATAATGTACGAGACCGGAGAGATCACTTTTATAAAACCTGAGGCTTTGAGCCCCACCGCCGATTTGAGCTTAGACTATGAATACGCTCCCCTTCTCATGCCTGAAAAGAAAAGTATGTTCGGGATGATGGCAGGATATGATCTGGGTCGCAATTTCAATTTCGGCGCGGTGGCAATATACAAAAGTGAGAAGACCGCGGAGGAAAGACCCCGGGTGGGGCAGGAACCAATACGAAACTTCATCTGGGGAAGCCATCTCACCTTTACCTCCTCTCCTTTTTTCATCACCAGAATGTTGGGTAGCATACCCTGGGTGAAAACAGATGCTCCCTCCAGCTTTACCTTTAAAGGTGATCTGGCTCAAAGTGTGCCTAATCCTAATACCAAAAATGAGGCTTTCATAGACGATTTTGAGGGCTCCCTGGAGTATACCGATTTAAGCGTTCGCCGGGGAATGTGGACCCTCTCCAGTCCTCCGAAAGACAAAGAACTTTCCGCAAGGTGCAAGACGTGGTGGTATAACCCGTATGATCAGGTGCCCGTAACAGAGATCTGGCCCAACAAGGAGACGGAAAGAAATGAGGAGAAAACCAACGTGCTACACCTTGACTTCTCCCCCACAGAGCCTTATCGCCCATCCAACCAGTATTTTGATTCCAGCTGGGTGGCGGGAAACTGGAATGGAATAATGAGGGCTCTTTATCTGGGTGCATATGATCAGACCAGAACCAAGTTTCTGGAGATATGGGTTCATGGAGACAAGGGCATCCTGCATGTGGATTTAGGAGAGATATCGGAGGATCTGAACGGAGACAGAATCTTGAATACCGAGGATAAACCCCGGAATGGCCAGAGGGATGGAATCTTGGACGATGACGAAGATCTAGGACTGGATACTTTAGACGATTCTCAGGAGCAACAGTTTTATGACTCCTCCCTGCCCGACCCTTCTGGTGATAATTGGAACTATGACAACCGATATGATTACTCCCATATAAACGGCACTCAGGGCAACCGGGACGATCCGGACAGGGGCAGACGCCCGGACACGGAGGACATAAACTCCAACAGCGTGCTGGATTTATCCAATAACTATTTCGAATTTACCATAGATCTAAGCAAAAGTGACTTCCTGGGAGATTTAAGCGATTCTGTGGGATGGAGGCTTTACCGAATTCCCCTGAAGGATCCACAGAACTATGTTGAAGTTGGTAATCCGGACTGGAGTGAGATTAAGTTTACCAGATTATGGGTCAGTTCCAAAGAGAACTGCACCATAAGAATTGCCTCCATTCAACTGGTGGGAAACAGATGGGAAAATATGGGCATATCCAGTTCAACCAACCGGCAGACTCCCCTGTCAATTAGGACCCTCCCGGACGAGGATTTTGAGATCTTTGTGGTGAACACTCATGAAAATCCAGGGTATGATCCCCCTTCCAAGGTGGCAGGAACCCTCAACCGCCAAACCGGGGTAAGAGGAAAAGAACAGTCTTTGGTGCTTGAGTATGAGAACTTAAAACCCTATCATCAGGGTTCCGCGTATCGCATACTTAGACCTGAAGACTATACCAGTTATCGATATTTAAAAATGTACCTCCATGGCCCGGATGATCCTGGCGAGGTTATGTTTTTTCTGAGGTTGGGTGCAGATTCCTCCAATTTTTATGAGTATCACAGTAAGGTTTATCCAGGCTGGGATGAACGTAACGAGGTGTTGATAGATTTTGACCAGATCACTGCTTTGAAGGCATACGCTCTGGAGGCGCGTCCCAACAGCTCTTCTGGGCCTATAGATACCACGGCTGGATCATATCGGGTGAGAGGGAAACCCGCCCTTAACCGGATAAGATGGTTTTCCATGGGGGTAATCAACGCCGATACCATCAATTTCCAGCCCGTCTCCGATGAAGTATGGGTGGATGAACTCCGGGTGACCGATATCAGAAAAGAAAAAGGAATAGCCGGAAGCATAAACCTGACTGCCAAGTTAGCGGATCTGGCAAGCTTAAGCTTTTCGTTTAAGAAACAGGATAGCCAGTTTCGCAGTCTTACGCAGAAAAAGGAGAGCACTAATTCTACCATGAATTACCGGTTTAACCTCGGGGGGATTCAAGTTCATAGATTTCTGCCTGTATCTTTGGGTTATACCCTTCCTGTCTCCTTAAGCTATTCCCGAACCCTGGATCTGCCCAAATGGAAGAGCGGCTCTGACATAATATTGCCCAAAGACCTCAAGGAGAAGGAGAAACGAGAAAGCAAATCCTGGGGCATGTCTTTTTCTCCCATCTTCAAACATTCCACCAAGAACTGGCTGGTGGGAGCGACTCTGAGAAGGATGAGCCATAGTTTCAACTATAGCACCTCCCGGAGCACCAGCTTGCAAACCCCGGTTCAGCGAAGCAAAACCACCGGCATAACTGGAGGATACACTTTCCCACTGGGGCGGGGGTTATCTTTGAAGCCTTTTGGCTGGCTTAAAAGCGCTCTGGTGCCTAAAAGTTTCACCCAGATGAGCCTCTCCCTTCTGCCTAATAATGTGTCGGTTAGCGGAAGTATTAATGAAACCCGATCCCATACGGAGAACAATGTAGGAGGCGTATTTGACACCCACGCCAAAACCTTCGGTGGAAGCCTCAATGCTAAGGCCAGTCCGATAAACAGTATCCCCCTTAGCTATACCATGACGACCTCCAGAGACATAAGGGATCCAAAGACCATAAAATTCTCCTTAAATCCCAAAAATGCCAAGCTGGGCATAGAAACCAGATACTCCGAAAGCTTCTCAGCTAAATACACTCCCGGGTGGTTAGCCTTCTTGAATGCCAGCTTCGCCTTCGACTCCAAGTATAGCGAGAATGCCGACAAGTTGGATGCCTATAACTTCGGGGGTACCAGAACGGCCAGCAACAGCAACAACAGATCAGCCAGCTTCACCTTAAACTGGCAAAAGATATTGGGAGGAGGACAGAAAGAAGAAAATAAAGGGTCCATCCTAAATCCGCTTAATCTGTTGAGAAAACTCACCCAGAGAATCGACCCGGTGAGCATCGACTATCGCAAAAATCAAACCTTTAACAAAAGCGGGCTTCTGGCGCGTCCCAACTTGAGCTATCGACTTGGCTTTACGGATGATCCCAAGGTGGGAAGGAAAGGTTCGGCTCAATCCACAGACCGGATCTCCATCCAAGAAGGATACTCTGGCAAAAGTGGGTTTAAGTTTTTGTCCACGCATTTCAGCATGAACTACTCAAGAAGCATTAGCCGAACCATCACCGCCACCGACGCTACCAAAAATTCCAGCACCCGTTTTCCAGATTTTGGCTTCGCTTTAAACAAACTGGCAGATATTAGAGTATTTAGAAAATTCTTTACCGCTCTTTCGTATAATTTTAGTTATTTTAAACAGGTGGATGAAAGCGGAAGTGAAAGAACCGGCGAAACTTTCAGCAAAAAAATCTCTGAGAACTTCTCTCCCATAGCTTCTGTTTCCATGACCTGGAAAAACGGCATCCGAACTTCCATAAAGATTGACCGAAAGATTGACACCGACAAAAATTTAAGGAGATATGCAGGCAATCAATCGATCACCAAAAGCTATAACAATTCCATAAACATAGTCAACAACTATTCCTTTAGTGCTCCTCAGGGTATCAAGCTTCCATTTCTGAAAAAGATAAAGTTTAGAAGTAATCTCAGCTTCTCTTTAAGCGTTTCCAAAACCTCCGGTAAAACTAAAAGCTCGGTAGGAGGTAAACCATTCAACATTACCAGAGATAACAGTCGACTTTCCATATCTTCCACCGCAGGCTACAGCTTCTCCTCTCAGGTTACCGGAGGGTTCAACGCCAAGTGGTCTGATACCAATGATAAGAAAACCAGAACGAAAACCCACACCCGAGAATTGGGAATCTGGATGCAGATAAGTTTTTAAAGATTTTCACCTAAAATTAACAGGCTTAAGCACCGTGGTTGACTTTCATAATTGCTGAATTTAAGGAAAAGCTATAAAGATGCGCTTCGCATCCGCTCGATTCAGTAAGATGAGAATAGAGTAAAGTCTCTATCTGAGGACATGCTGATAACTTCTTTGTTAATCATAAAAGCGGGAAATTTAAATTCTTTGACTTTTGCTCGTGGAAGATTGAAATCCCCTCATACGCTCCGGCGAGGATGAATTTGATCACCAAAAAGAACATCCTTTTCTATCTTTGCTTCCTATCTTTTCTGTTTTATGGCTGTAACGCCCCCTCACCGCAGAAGTTCGACAAGGATGCAGCATTTGCCTATCTTTTGGAACAATGCCAATTCGGTCCACGTCATCCAGGATCAGAGGGACACCAAAGGGTTAGAAAATATTTACTTGACAAACTCTCCGCACATGCTAACTTTATAAAAATACAAGATTTTGTTTACTCAGATCAAGAGCAAAAGATCGAGTTGGAGCTGACCAACATAATAGCCTCCTTTTATCCCAAGAAACGCAGACGAGTACTTCTCTGTGCCCACTGGGATACCCGCCCTTTTGCGGACAGAGATCCAGATACAGCTTTACAGGCAGAGCCAATTTTAGGAGCAAACGATGGCGCCTCTGGGGTGGCAGTTCTTCTGGAGATCGCCAGAATCATCTCTCAAAAGGAACCCGCCTGGGGAGTGGACATCGTGCTTTTCGACGGAGAGGATGGGGGCACAGAAAATGATTTGGATGGATTCTGTTTGGGGTCGAAGTATTTCGCAAAAAACAAGGGAGATTATCAGCCGGAATTTGGCATCCTTCTGGATATGATAGGAGATAAGGATCTGGCTATTTACAAAGAGGGCTATTCCTCAAGATATGCCACAGAATTTGTAGATTTAGTCTGGTCCCGGGCAAAAGGTTTGGGACTTTTTTGCTTTAAGGATTCGGTCAAACATTTTATATACGACGACCACATACCTTTGCTGAGCGCAGGAATTCCGGTGATCGACTTAATCGACTTTGATTATCCCTACTGGCACACCACCTCCGATACGCCGGACAAATGTAGCCCGGAAAGTCTACAAAAAATTGGGGATTTGCTTTTGGAGATTCTTTACCAGGGGATCTGATCTGTGCAAGCCCTCATCTAAGAATTAATCAGCCGATCCACCTGGCAAGGAATCGGACCTTGAGATTCAAACAAGCAACTACAGCCTTTCACCTGATATAGCCGGATGAAGAGTATGACCTTAGTAACTTTCAGATAAATTTCTGGATAAAACTGTCATGCAGTTTTTCAACTTCACCCCTCAAGAGACCAAAGCCTTAATTTTTCTATTGACAGCTTTATTAGTTGGCAGCGGGATAACCTTGTATAAAAGAGCTCATCCACAATTTGCTCCAGAATTGATAATTGAAAAAAAGGGTGGAACTCCTCTACCTCAAACTGAATCCTCTTTACACCGGGAACAGAACAAAAAGAAAATAAACTTAAATCAAGCCACCTCTGCTGAGCTTCAGCTTCTTCCCGGCTTAGGACCTAACTTGAGCCGGCGAATTGTTGAATACCGAAAGGCTAATGGAAAGTTTCACCAAATTGAGGACCTTATGCAGATACCTGGCATTGGTCTTAAGACGTTCGAAAGAATCAAAGATTACATAGCAGTTGAGTAAAAGAAGGAAGTGAGCACAAGGTTGAGGATAATATCCGGTGAACATAGAGGTCGACGACTTGTTGCTGGGAAAAAAACGAAAGTAAGACCCACATCCGATAGAGTGAAGGAATCTATTTTCAATATATTGCGCGAGGAAGTTGTAGGGAAGAGGGTTCTGGATCTGTTCGCCGGAGCCGGAAGTTTAGGCATAGAAGCTTTGTCGCGAGGAGCTGAATCGGCCACCTTCGTGGATGCATCCACCCGGAGCATTAATACGCTGAAAAAGAATATCGAAAATTTAAACTTAAAGAGTAACTCGTGCATCTTTCGCCTGGATGGATTGAAAGCTTTAAACAAACTCACACAGAATTTTCAGATAATCTTTGCCGATCCCCCATATCTTAAAGGATTTGTACAGAGGATAATCGACTCGGTTGCTCAATCAGAGGTGTTAGTAAAAAACGGCATTTTGATTTTAGAACATCACAAAAAGGAAACATTTTCTCTTCCCCAGGAGAAGCTTTCCATTTTGAAGCAAAAAAGATTTGGAGACACTGTGATATCGTTTTTCTTAAAAGGTGGCTAAAAACTTGTTTCAAGCGCGCATGCATGTTTTAAACTAAAGGAGATTATATGAGAATTGCTATTTATCCGGGAAGTTTCGATCCCATAACCAACGGTCATCTGGATTTGATCCAGCGGGGTTTTTTGCTTTTTGATCAGTTGGTGGTAGCTATCGCAGACAATCCCAACAAAAAGCCTCTCTTCTCCGGGGCAGAGAGACTGGAGATGGTACAGGCAACGGTAAAAGATCAAAAGCGGGTGGAGGTTTTGCTTTTCACCGGACTTTTGGCGAATCTGGCTAACGAGCGCAAGGCTTGTGCCATCATCCGAGGTGTAAGGGCGGTGTCGGATTTTGAGTTTGAGTTTCAACTCGCTCTGATGAACAGAAAATTAGCTCCCCATACGGAAACGGTCTTTCTGATACCTTCTGAGAAATATACCTATCTTAGTTCCAATCTGATTAAGGACATCGCTCGATTCAGCGGAGACATAGCTTCTTTTGTTCCGGAGATTGTCAAAAGAAAGCTAAAAGAGAAGTTCGGCTTTTCGTAAGGCGAATAAGAAAAAAACCAACCCAAATCTTGAGCGAGACATTGCGTAGCCAAGCCTTTACGGCTTGGTATGAACCTGGCAAGCCATGAAGGCTTGCCTACGCCAGGTTAAGGATTCATCCTGAAGGGTCGTTGGAAAAGTGCCTTACACGCTTTAATCGGCGAGATTATCGTAGGGACAGCCCTTGTGGCTGTCCTCCTTTCAGTTTGGACAGGGATTCATCCTGCCCTTCGGTCCTGAGACCTCAGGGTCGAAGGAAAGGATTCATCTTGAAGGACAAGCCCTGTCCCTACGTGAAAACTTATACATAAAATGACTTTTTCAACACACCCTGAAGGGGAACAAAGTGGGTGAGGTAGAAAAAGTCTGAGTTTTGCTCTCTGTGGCAAATCAAACTCATATATTAGCGACTATTTTGAAAAGGACCTAAAAGAAACCTTCAGCTGGTTGTTTTGTCTTGTTTCTTAACTCTAAGACCTTACTCCTTTAACTCTTTGCGCAGGGCCCCCTCTGCTTTGGACACGTCCCCCATCCGGATTACACAGGAGATGGCATTGGTGGAACTACATACCGCCTCTACATTAACCTTAGCGTTGGAAAAGGCGGAGAACACCTTAGCTCCTACGCCCGGCGTTTTGGAAAGATCTGAACACGTAACGGAAACAACGGCTATATCGTGATCTACCAACAGCTCCTTTGCTTCTATCTCCTCTTTTATCTTTTTTAACTTGAGGATGGCGGGGTTTAAGTGATCTTGGGTCACCACCAGAATTATATCCTGCCCCTCTTTCAGCCCCGCGGTGCAGGAAACTAACTCCACGTTGATATCGTAAGACCACAAGGTTCCAAACACCTGTGCACCTATTCCGGGACGATCCGGCGCAGATTTCAAGGTGATCTTAGCCACGTCTTTTCTACTGGCAATGCCATATTCTGGCATAAAAGTGTCTCCTTCTAATCAAGTCTTCAGTCTTCGATTTCCTCTTCTTATGGATAAGTAAAGAGATTTTCACTTAAAGTCAAATCTTTTTTGTAGAGAATATTCTGGCCGAAGACGAATGAATATTAAAGAGTGTCCCAGAACCTAACTTAAGTTAGGTTCTGGTCTGGAATCTTCTACTATACACCGATCGAGGCTTTTCTTTCGTTGGTAACGAACACTCTCCACTTTCACGGTGGATCCTTCAAGACAGGTGGTTCATGATGAATCCGTGACGAACAAGGGAAAATCATCTAAAATACAAGGAATAGTCGAACGAGTGAAAAGAAAAGGAGTCGGACAGCCCCATATCTGCAAAACTTGTTCGACATACCAATTATTTTGACCTTTTGACCAGATCCAGCATTTCCCTCACCGCCTTTTCGAATCCCACTAAAACGGCACGAGCAACAATAGCGTGACCGATGGAGAACTCATGGATATGCTGAATTTGAACTAAATTTACGATATTTCGGTAATTCAGTCCATGTCCCATGTTTATTCCCAGATTGAGCCTGCGAGCTAAGGTGACCATCTTCTCCAGTCTCTCCAGTTGGGCGATTTGGTCTGCTATATTTTTGGCAGAGGCATAGCTATCCGTGTTAATCTCCACGTAGTCGGTGCGCAGTTTAGCCGATGCTTTTATGCTCTCCTCATCCGGATTCACGAAAAGACTGACTAAGATTCCATTGAGTTGGAGCTTGGCAATAATCTGATTCAGCTTTTCGAAATTGCTCTCCACATCCAAACCGCCCTCGGTGGTTAACTCCCCTTCTCTTTCGGGGACCAAGGTAACCATGTTCGGTTTGATCTGAAGGGCAATCTCCATCATCTCATTGGTGCCAGCCATTTCCAGATTCAGAGAGGTCTTGATTATTTCCTTCAATATCTTCAGATCCCGATCCTGAATATGTCTTCTATCTCCTCTGAGATGAACGGTAATTCCATCTGCTCCCGCCATTTCAGCCACTATGGCTGCTGCCACTGGATCAGGCTCTGAAGCTTTTCTGGCTTGCCTTAAGGTGGCTACATGATCCACATTTATACTCAGCTTTGCCATATAACTCCTCCGTTAAGTTAAATGAAAATTGTCCATAATTCAAATTACCTTTCTTTACGCCCAAATGGGCAGCTAACACCTTGTCCGGTAGCCGCCCCGCCTTTGGCGGGGCGCAATTTCTTCGCCCAAATGGGCGGCGACCACCTCACTTGACAGTTTTGTAGGTCAAGCATGGCGTCCAGACGGATCCGTAGGATAGCCTGCTTGACAAATCCTTATTTGTCAACCCCGCCTTTGGCGGGGTTGACCTACATGACTTCAGTTACATTGCGAATTTCAAGTTTAGATTGATCTGTCGATCCAGCGGACGATCCTCCATAAATTATCCTCCTGGGATTGTCTAAAAAGAAACTCAGCAAATCCAGTAGCTTCCATGTGCAGGTAATCGTAGTCGCCATCCGTATCCCGGAGGGAGAGATGAAAGGTCACATTTCGCACCTTCCAAATCTCCTCCCCCATGCTGTCCGGGGCTGTTGTCACTATCCAGGTATCCAGACGGATGTCGTCGAATATCCGAAAAAGAGCTTTGGTCCGATATATATCCCCACCCTTTCCGTCCCGAGGAACCTCCATCTCCACCTCCCTTTGTTCAATCTCGTCCTGATCTTTGTAGATAAAAATAAAGTCAGGATCCAGGCAGTTCTCATAAACGATGCTGTCCCGGTTTTCGTAAGCGTATCTAAAATTACATAGCACGCTATCTGGATCAACCTGGGGAGCAATTGGTTTGAGCGCGCTGGGTTCAATCACCGATGGAGAGAAGGGATTAAAACAGCTCCCTGCTGTGGTGCAAACACTCAGGATTACAAATAAAACATAAACTTTTCTTGCTGTTTTAGATAAATCAGACATAAAAACGATCCTTCTTGTTCACTGCCTGAATTGAGCTTTGAAATCTGCCCAATCATCCTTGCCCGTCTCGGCTGGAATGTCGCTCCAGAAATATATGCTCCACCAGTTTAATGAAGTCTGTCTCATACAAAAAGTAGCCGTCCCCTTTGCTAAGGTGGTCTCAGGAGACGTAGCTTTCAGATCATATATGAACAACTCATAATTTCTGGAGAGGACCGCCAGCGTATCACCCACTTCGTCCGGTGGGTGGGTTGATAGAAATGACACGACGTAATCAAAGGAATCGGGGTTTTGGCGAGTGGTATTGAATATGCTGGTGGTGACGCTGATCTCCGCGGACCTATCCCAGCCAGCAAAAAGCTCAGGAAGACCTTTATTGACGGCATCGATCGAATCCTCCGGTGCGGAGAATCTGAATGAATCACAAAGGCACTGGATGAAATTACCGATGATCTTCTCGTTATAAGCATAAAACAAATTCTGAATCACTATTTTAGGCTGGGCTGGAGTCTCCCAGGTTCCCTCGCTGATGACCGGTGGCGGAGAATGCCTGGTCTTAAAAGGGTTCTTACACCCGGATATGCAAAAACATCCCAGCAGAAGAAAAGAAAAAACAAAAACACAAGAAAGATGAGTTGACGAAATTCTTCTCATAAATACTCTCCTCGGTCAAAAAACCCGATTGACCGACACAGAAGCGATATTAAAACTCTCTTTGTAACTTAGAGAGCTTTTCTGCACCCGACAAGCCCCAGATAAGTTTATATAGTTGCGATCGTCAATAAAATATCTACAAGAGAAGGAGATTATGTTCCGATAAAATTTATCGCTTAATGTGCGCATCCTCTTCATAGTTACCAGATCAGTGGAATGATCCCAGGATCTTCTTTTTTCATAGGTATATTCCGGAGAAAAAACCCAGCTTTCAGCAGGCATATATTTCAATGATAAACTAAAGGTGTGAGTCCTCCGCTCCCAACTCGGCTTTTGCACCCATTGATCCCTCCAGATGAGTTGACCGTAATCCTCATATCTGTAGATATAGCCAAATAAAAAACTCACCCCGGGGAAGATACGATAGTTTATGCTGGTGCTGGAGCTGGCACGACGAAATAGCCTGTTTTTTGTGCTCTCGATTGATTTCTCGTAATCATAATAGATATAATTGGCTTGAATATTATAATTTTGCACAAGGTCTAAATTCCGATGAGGTCGCCAGATCAGAGTGGGGGATAAAAGATAGGTCTGGTTATGGTTGTTATTGGCGGAGAGTCGATTGGAGATATAAACCTGGTGGAAATTTCGAAAACCTCCCTTCAGGCGCAGACTGAATATGGGACTGAAGACATGCAGATACTCCCCCCAGGCAAAAAGAGTCAGAATGTCGCGATCATTGAACTGAGCAGAAACTCCCGGCGCATAGAAGGAGGTTACTCCGATGGAGGTGGTCAGACACAATGAATCCTGTTCACTTATCTTGATCTGAAGGTTTCCTCCCAATTCACCGTTCTTCATATTTTGATCTTTCTGATCATCTGCATAATCTTCGTCTGTCTCAAGATACTTGTAAAAGCCTCCTAAATTCAGCCTTCTTAAAAATTGTCGCTTAACCTTCAAACTGAAATTGTGAGAGTTTGAAAAATTGTCTGTTAAGCCCGGTAGATAAGGGGCTTGCTCAACCGAGTACTTATATCCACTTGACACAAAATCAAAATCAAAGTCTACTATGATCTGGAAGGGTACTTGGGTGGAGGATCGTAGATTGATTAGCCTTCGACTCCTTCTTTGAGTATTAATCTGATAATCATCCAAGCCTCCCCAGTAGAATTTCTTCTTTGACCAACCTTCATGATAGAAAAACTCCAGGCTATCCTCTTCAGAGAAGCTTTTTGCAAAAAAGATGCTAAAATCTCTTTCTAAGAGAGGAATATTGCTCAATTGAGAGCTGGTCTGACTAAAGGAGATATGGGTGACTGATTCTGAAAGAATGTGTGGAGAGTGGGAAATCTCAAGCCTGTGATTGAATCCGGAATCCTTTCTTTTTCCCCCTTCCAGTCTCCGATCGATATCCTTCCCCCCTATAGTTTGAATCAATCTTACACCGGAGATATTGTATTCTGCAATGATACCATACTCCGAGCTGGTCACTTTCCTTTTCTCCAATGAATTTATATCCTGAGAAAAAAGGGCGCCGATTTTCAATCTGTTGATCAAAGTGTAGTCCAGATTTAGATTGACCTTGCCATTCTCCTGCCATCGGTCCTGATTGTTTGAAAATATTGATCTCTTAATCAAAATGGAGTTTATGGAACTGGAAAATCCCCATGAAAACCCCTGGTTAACCTTGCGCCCACAATCCAATTTAGTGTTCCATATGTATGTGCGATTATCCTGCGAGAAGTCCAGCCTCAGTTGGGCACATAAGCCTTGCTTCAGCAAAAGCAAAAATATTACTATGAGAATTTGAAAAACCGATCTTCGCATTGGGGAAAACGGTAAATAAATTTGTTAAAACAGTTGCTCTCGGATAAACTTGTGGGTGTCTATTTTTTCCTCTGCCTCTTTCTCCCTTCTCTATCTCATGGAGAAGGGGGCCGGGGTGGGCTGTCAAAACTATACCAGTTCCATTATGTTTAACTTTACATTTTTTCACCGATCTTAATTCAAAATCTCATCTATTTGTAGGGGCAATTCATGAATTGCCCCTACTCCACTACGCAATTTTCTCGTTAATCTAACAGTATCTCGCACATGGCAGAGGACAGGTTAGCGAATTCATCCAGACTTAAGGTCTCTGCCCTTCTTTTAGGATCAATGCCGACCCTATTTAAGATAACTTCGATTTCCCTTTTTGGCAAATCCAAATTAGCCGCCAGGGAGTTTAACACCATTTTTCTTCTCTGTCCGAAAGCTGATTGCACTACTTTGAAGAACAACTTTTCGTCCGGCACATGAACTCTGGGTTCTGAGAGAAAAACAATTTGAATTACTGTTGAATCTACCCGGGGGGAAGGGAAAAAAGAACTTGGTTTCAGATGGAAAAGGATTTTAACATCAGAGTAAAGCTGAACCGCTATGGATAGAGGAGACCAATCCTTGTTCCCGGGATGAGCGCAAATTCTTAAAGCCACCTCCTTCTGGACCATCAACACACAAAGAGAAATGAATTCTTTATTTATCAGAAGAAAAGAAAGAACAGGAGAGGTGATTTGATAGGGCAGATTGCCCACCACCTTGCAAAAGTTTTTAGGACCAATTAAGTCCCTGAAATTTATCTTTAAAATATCTTCATTTACTGTCTTTAGATTTTTTTTATTACCAAATCTTTGTTGCAAATAAGAACATAATCGTTTGTCTATCTCTACCGCATAGACTTTCTTCGCTTCATCTAAAAGATGTTTGGTCAAAGCTCCCTTGCCTGCTCCGATCTCCAAAACCGTATCACCTTCTCTCAGCTCCAGGCTTTTTGCGATTCTTCTGGCGGCTTTATCATTGGTGAGGAAATTCTGACTTAAGCTTTTTTTAGGTCTCACATTTAAAATCCATCTTTTGTCCTGTTGATTTTTGGAGGGTCTGCTTTGGAGTGCGGAAGCGAAGTCGAAGATCCCGCTTCGCGGGGCTTCCGCAGCGCCCCGCCAAAGGCGGGGCGCACTCCTTTTCTTACTCTTTTCCAAATCGCCAAGATAATTAGTTGATAACCATTAGGCAGACCCTTAGTCTGGCTAAGGAATCAATATCTATTGATATTCTCATAGAGTGAAAAGAAATGCTCCGTTCACAGATTTATCCCACTTTGTTGTAATGCCTGATTCTGAACTCCACTCCTAAATTTTCAGCAATCTTTCCGCATTTTTTCAAATCCACCTCCGGCATGTCCAGCACGGTGAGAACGGTTCGGGGCAGAACCCTCTTACATGCTTTGGCAAAAGCAATCACCTGCCCGAAAGCATTTTCTCCAAAACGAGGTTTGCACAATCGTTCATATTTTCCACCATCATCTACATTCAGACTTATGGAAGCCACATCTATCAGACCCACCAGCTCCGGCACTATGTTTCTTTTATGAATAAGATTACCAAGGCCGTTTGTGTTTAACCTCACCCCTGCATTTTTGCTTTTAAGATATCGCGCTACATCTTTGAGCAAGTCCAGACGCATGGTCGGCTCACCGTATCCACAGAAAACCACCTCTTTATATTTATCCAGGTGATTGATAGAATTTAACACCTCCTCATAGGTGGGCTCATGGTCAAGTCGCAAATTGTGACCCTTAACAAAATCGGTGTAATTTCGCACACAAAACACACAGGCATTAGAACAGCGATTGGTGATGTTCAGGTATAGAGAATCACGAATGGGATAGGCTATCATTGGTGGGAATTCTTTGTCCAGATTGAAAAGGCGGCAGGCATTCACAGTGGTGATCCGCTCTACATCCTGAAAAGTCAAAGGAGAAAAAAGTTCTGTCAGTTTCTCTAACACAAATCTTACGTAGGCTGGCTGATTTTTTTTCCCCCGATGTGGGCTGGGCGTAAGATAGGGACAGTCAGTCTCTATCAGAATCGAATCTAAGGAAACTTCCTTAGCTACCTGGGAGGCTTTAGAATCAGAATAAGTCAAAATTCCGTTGAAGCCAAGATAAAAACCCATATCCTGTGCCATCTTGGCTTGTTCTAAATTTCCAGTGAAAGAATGAAGCACCCCGCCGACAGTAAAAGCCTCACTCTCTTTCAGGATAGCAAGTGCCTGATTCCAGGCTTCCCGCACGTGCACCACCAGGGGGAGCTTAAGTTCTTTGGCTAAGGCGATCTGTTTTTTGAATGCCTTGATCTGATCTTCTGGAGAAGAGAGATTTCTATAAAAATCCAAACCGATCTCACCAATGGCTACCACTTTTTTGTGGCCAGCAAGCTTTTCAATCTTTTTAAGAGATTCTTCAGTTAAATCCTTCGCATCATGTGGATGAAATCCCACCGCGGCAAAAATCTTTTCATGTTCTTCAGCTAGCTTAACCGAATTCTGACTGGACTTCAGATCACATCCCACGTTGATTATCTTCTCCACTTCATTGGAGAAAGCATCTTCTATAACCTGTGATCTGTCTTTGTCAAATTGCTTGATATCTAAATGTGCGTGGGTGTCTATCACGGAAACCTCAATTAAAGAAAACCAAATAATTTCTTGTTTAAGCCTGGATTTTTGCCCTCCCTTTTTTGACTAATTGAAAAGATGTGCCCAAATGGGGGGCAATCTAATTGGGCGGTAGCCGCAACCTTTAGGTTGCGTTTGTGATGAATTTCCGAATTTATACAAACCTTCTGGTTAGCTTATCTTCGAGCCACTTTTCACATCTTTGTCCACACAGACCAGACTCAAAAGCTTTCCATCCTTGGCCGCCAGAAGCATTCCCTTGGATTCTATTCCCCTGATCTTTTCCGGTTTCAGATTGGTCACCACCACGATCTTTTTCCCTATCATCTCCTCCGGAGAGTATTGTTCTGCTATTCCTGCCACAATCTGTCTTTGCTCAGATCCTATATCTATTTTCAGCTTCAAAAGCTTATTTGCACCTTTCACCCTCTCTGCCTCCTTCACCTCCGCCACCCTCAAGTCGATTTCGGAAAGCTCTTCAAACGATACTTCGGGTTCGGTCTTCTGTTTAGTCGTAACCACCTTAGGTTGACTAACCTTAGCTCTCTTTTCTAATCTGGGGAAAAGAGACTCCGGTGTGCCCACCTTAGTTCCGGGCTTGAGCAGGCCCCATTTTTTTGCCTTAGCCAAGCTCGGATTCAACTCCTCTTCGGACAGACCCAGAAGCTCCCTTATCCTTTTGCATCTTTGTGGAAGCACAGGATAGAAAAGCGCGCTGATGATTCTCAAAGTCTCACAACTTACGTACAGAACCGTTTCTAACCTCTCTTTTTTGTCATCCTTAGCCAGTGCCCAGGGAGCTTGATTCTCTATATATCTGTTGGTGCTCCTCACTAATTTCAAGATTTGATCAATCGCCCGGTTAAGATTTATTTCCTGAATATATTGCCATACCATTTCTGCACATTCTGTGGCTTCTTTTTTGAGGTCATCATCTGGTTCCTTATAAAGCGATGGTTTGGGAATTACACCCTGGCAATAGCTTTTCACCATCTTCAGAGTTCTGCTTACCAGATTCCCCAGGTCGTTAGCTAAATCGGCATTGTATTTTTCCACGAATCTTTCCACTTGGATATCACCATCCTGACCAAAGGGAAACTGGGTAAGCAGTAGATAACGTGTCCCGTCAGAGCCATATCGTTTCACAAGATACTCCGGGTCAACTATATTTCCTAAGGTCTTGCTCATTTTCTGACCATCCACGGTGAAAAACCCGTGAAGGAATATTTTGTCCGGAGGGTTTTCACCTAAAGCCAAAAGAATAGATGGCCAGAAGATGGCGTGAAATTTTAAAATATCCTTGCCTATCAGGTGAACTACCTTTGCCTCTTTCCACCACTTGTTGAATTGCCCCGAATCATCACCATAGCCGACCGCAGAGATGTAGTTGGGAAGAGCATCTACCCAAACGTAAGCGTTCTGTTTGGGATCGAAAGGAAGCGGAATACCCCAGGTTACTTTCTCCCTGGAGATGGAGAAATCAGCTAATCCCTGCTTGAGAAGTCCCAAAGTCTCTTTTTTTCTCTCTTCTGGAGAGATCTTTAACTTGTCATTCCGTATCAACTCCTCTACCTGTTTAAGATAAGAAGAGAGTCGAAAGAAGTAGTTCTTCTCTGTGACCTTCCTAGGTTCCTGAAGGTGGTCCGGACAAAGCCCATTGACCAGTTCTTTTTCGGTGATGAACTTCTCACACCCCACGCAGTAAAGTCCTGAATATTCTCCCAGATAGATAGTTTTCTGTCCATCGTCTGTGGTCGCTTTATAGAGAAGTTCCAGAAGTTTCTCAACTGCTTTTTGGTGACGTGCATCTGTGGTGCGGACGAAATAGTCATAAGATATGTTTAAACTCTTCCAGGCTTTCTTAAAATGTTCAACGTTTATGTCACATAACTCTTGAGGGGTCTTTCCCAACTTCTTCGCCGTCTCCTCCACCTTGGAGCCATGTTCGTCCGTGCCAGTTAGAAAAAAGGTCCCCTCATCGCTTGCGCGATGAAAACGTGCCAAGACGTCTGCGGCAATGGTGCAATATGCCTGACCTATGTGCGGCTTATCATTGACGTAATAAATGGGGGTGGTAACCATGAATCTTGCGGTCAATTTCTCCTCCTTATCTCAAAGCTTTGTTGCGTCAGGATATTGTCCCTTTGTATTTCAAAGATTATTCCGATGTCTTTTACTATCTTTTGGGCGAGAGCATCAGGACTATGAACCAATAGGACAGAGGGAGCAATTTGTTGAAAATCCAGACCTCGTTATTGCAGGCTGAAGCTCATTTTTCCTTCAGGATGAATCCTTCAGGATGAATCCATAGTAAGTCAACTGACCTGCGACTACCACTTTTGACCTCTCTTGAATCTCCGAAAACACCTTATATCTAACTTAAAACCAGTAAAGAGCTTAAAGACTAACACCTAACCTGACAGTTGAAGGCTTAAAACCAGCACCTAACTTAAGTTAGGTGCTGGATTGGTTTTGGATTTAACTAATGGGGCATTTTTTGAGAATTCGGATCTTCCCGATTTTTTATTTGGAAAGATGTCTGGCTTTTTCCCTCTCTTTTTTTCTCAACTGGGTTAAGGTGATTTTCTCCTCCTCACCAGCTTCGTGTTTCACCACAATGTATTCTTTAAAGATGTTAATCTTCTCCACCACCCCTTCCCCCTTTTCTGTCTGGACTCTCTCTCCCACTTTGGGATATAAAGGAAGACTTTTCTCATAGAGTTCTTTTTCATATCGAAGACAGCAGAGAAGCCTTCCGCAATTACCTGATATCTTAGCCGGGTTCAAAGAGAGGTTCTGCTCACGGGCGATCTGAGTGGAGATGGGCTCAAACTCCCGAATAAAGCTGGCACAACAAAGAGGCAGTCCACAAACTCCGAATCCGCCGATTCTTTTTGCCTCGTCCCTCACCCCAATTTGTCTCAGTTCTATTCGGGTTTTATAGGTGGAGGCCAGCTCCTTTACCAGCTCGCGGAAATCCACTCTTTTTTCTGCGGTGAAGAAGAAGGTTATCTTGTGATTGTCAAACTGAAGCTCTGCATCCACTAGTTTCATTTGGAGATTTCTCTCGGTGGCCATTCTCTCACATTCTCTTAAACATTCCCTCTCCTTCTCCCGGTTAGCCGCAAGCTTACCTAAATCCGTCCGGGTAGCTAAGCGCAATATCTTCTGAGGCTTTTTCTCCTGCTTCACTATCTCCGCAGGAATCTTCTTACTTACTTTCCCTATATCCTCCCCCCTCTCTGCCTGAACAATGACAAACTCATTTGGTCTTATGCTCAAACAATCGGGATTGGAAAAATACTCTTTGCGTGATCCCTTAAATTCCACCAGATATTTCTCAGCCACATTTACTCCTTTGCTTCTCATCCTTGGCTAAGCCTGCTTTCCCTCCCTTAGCTTTGCCTCTTGCATCAAGGCAAACTAGTCTTTGTTCGCGACAGATCCTTTATCTTCAAACACAAACTCAAAAGACCCAGCTTCTGGCTTGCGTTTCTTACCTGGCAGTCAAATCTGATCTGATCGGTCATTCGGAAAACATGCTCAACCTTATTTTGACGCTCAAACTTTTCTGATAGTTTGACCACAAAAGATGCCATATCAGAATTGATTAACAAAGCAGAGCCTTCTTGAACCATATATATGTCTCTGAAAATGGAGATCAAGAATTCGAACATCTCCACGATAGAATTTCTATCCCATCTTTGGAGCACCTGATTCACTATCTGGACGATCTGGCTGGTTTTGCCCTCTGTAGCCACTTTCAAAAGATTTACAGCATCCTGGCGTAGATTTTCTTTCTCTCCGTGCAAATAATCCAAAGCCACACCATAGCTCCCATTGGAGATATTGGCACAATATGAAGCTTTTTCTTTATCTATGTGATAGGCCTCCATAAGTTTTTCTTCAATTATCTTTGTGGGTATCTTCCCGAATCTTATCTGTTGACAGCGAGAGATCACTGTGGGTAAGAGTTTATTCATATCATTGCTGGTCAAAATCAAATTTGCATCCAACGGTGGCTCCTCCAAAGTTTTCAAAAGAGAATTGGCAGAGGAGTTGTGCATCTTCTCTGCCTGGGCTATAATTATCACCTTTCTTTTTCCCTCAAAGGGCTTTAAGGAAATCTCTTTTTGCATCGCCCGAATCTGTTCAACAGGTATATTGATGTTCTTCTCAAATCTAACTATGGTATAAGGTTCTTCCCTTTTGAGTTTCTTGCATCTTTCTATCTCTTTTAGGCTCTTCTCATCGGACTTGGCAGACGGAACCGGGAATATCATCTTTACATCCGGATGTATCATCTTATCGATCTTTTGGCAGGAGGGACAAACATCGCATGCCTCCCCACAGTTTTTCTCACAGTTGATCGCCTTGGCCAGCTCCAGAGCCATCGCCCATTTACCCGTTCCTTGATCTCCGTAAAAAAGATAAGCGGAGGCTAAAAGATTTTTTCTCAAAGCTCCTGAAAGGATTCTTTTGGGGACCTTCTGATCCAAAACTCTATTGAAAGACATTATTTAAGCCATTCCAAAGGGTCCTGGGGTTGCTTTCCCTTTCTGATCTCAAAATGCAAACAAAGGTCGGGAGAAAAGCCTGCATCACCCACCACTCCGATTTTTTGAAGCCTCTCCACCTCTTCTCCAGGTGAGACTAAAATCTTAGATAGGCGAGCGTAAAGCGTGTAGTATTCTCTCTCATGCTCCAGTATCAAAAAATTTCCATATCCTCTTAAGTGAGAGGAATAGATCACTTTCCCCTCAGCCACAGCCACAACCTCCTTCCCCGGTTCTGTTTTTATATCTATTCCGGAATTTTTGGTCCTTGTATGGAATCGGGGATGTGTCTGTTCTCCGAAAGGGGACAACACTCTCCCCTGAATTGGCCAGGGTAATTTTCCTCTCAAAGTTTCAAACCAACTCTTCTTCTGAGGCTCTTGTATCTTATTATATTTCTTCTCCTCCTGAAGTTGACCCAGAATCTCGTGCATCCTAAAAACACTTTGCTCCAGCTTTCCAATCGTTTGCGCATAAAGCTTCTTTTCCGATTTAATTCTTCGTAATAGCCTCTCCCTCTCCTTCAGATCATTTTGATAAGCCCTTTGCTCTTCGGATTCTCTTTTCTTCAACCAAAATAACTCCGCCTTTGTCTTACCTAAGTTTTGTTTCCTCTCCTCCAAATCCGCTTTAAGAGCTTTGGTCGCCCTCAGCATCTCTTGATCATCCTTGAGGAACCTCTTTGCGAATCTAAGCCGATTTATCAAATCCACGTAGGAAGAAGCCCAAAATATCATGGCGTAGGAATCAAATCTATTATGTTTATATATTTTCCTCAATCTCCTGTGTAAATGTTCCCGATGCAAGCATAATTTCCAATCGGTCTCCTTTAAGTTTCTTTCCTCTGTTTGCAATTCTCTTTCGATAATTTTTTCTTTAAAAGCCAGTCTTTTGATGAGTCGTTCGGTCAGTTCTAACCGTTCCTCTAAGTCCATAAATTCTGCAAAGGCGCCCCTCTCCTTTTGTGTGAGCTTCTCCATTGATTTTCTTTTCTCATCTAACTCCTTTTCAATTCTGGCCAGCTCATCCGTCTGATTTCCTATTTTTGTTTTAAGTCCGTCCGGCGATGCCTTTTTTATGAATATACAAAACCAGACGAAAAAAACCAACAAAAATAGTTTGAAGAATTTTTTTCTATAATACAGCAGACAAGAAGTTTTTCTCGTGCTTTTTAAACAAAGATTAAAGGTTGGTCTATTCATTTTTCTCTTAATGTTGGATTTTAAGATATTTTCTTATTGAGAAAAGACTTCCCCCGGCTCCCAAAATCATTCCCCAAACAATCAGACCCAGGATCATATAAAAAGGCAAAAACATTATGGTTAATATTTTGCTTGCGAAAATAAAATAACCCGCCCAGAGGAATAAAACTCCCACCGAGGCGCCAGCTCCTCCAAGAAGCATTCCCTGAACCAATAGTGGAAAGGAAATATCGCCTCTTCTTGCCCCCATCAAGCTCATTATGTTAATGGATTCTGCTTGGGAGAGGACCACCATCCGCATGAAATTGAACATGATCATAATCACCGCTATTGCGATAAATATGCCGAAAATGATGTCCACTATTAAAAATATGAAAATGGCATGGTCTAACTTTTTCAACCAGGCTCCGCCGAACTCCACATCCTCTACTCCCTCTTTGTCTTGAACTCTTGAGACAACTTCAGCCACTTGCTTAAATCCTCTTTGTTCTCTTTTTAAACTCAGTAAGAAGGAAGCTGGGAGCGGATTGGAGTCTAATCCCTCCAGGAGACCTTCTCCCAGATAATTTTTAAACTGAGCTAAAGCTTGCTGTTTGGATCTATACTCCACTTTCTCCACCTCCGGAAACCTCTTTATGCTCCAGAGAAGCAGGTGAAGTTGCAGGGGGGTGATGTCGTCATTCAAATAAACTTCGATCTGCACTTCTCCTTTCAGTTTTTGTTCTGTAGCCTTCAGATTCTGAGTGATTAAAAGAAAGGTGTTAAACACCAAAAAAGATGAAGCAATACAAACTGCCAAAATGAGACTGATGCCCCATCTTCTCTTCAACTCATAGAAAGTCTGTTTAATTAAATAGGTAATTCTCATGACTATTTATCTTTCCTTAAGTTGCCTCAAAGATAGTAAAGCGGACGCTTTTTTGAGCAATCAACATGGAGAAAAAAGGCCCCAAACTAAATAAGTTTACCTTTTTCGATCTTAATTATTTTAGCTGGGTTACCATCACACAGGCGAAAGTCGTGGGTGGCTACCAAAACTGTCGTCCCCAGGAGATTTATGTGTTTAAGCAGCTTTAAAATTTCACCTGTGCTCTCCTCATCCAGATTCAAAGTGGGTTCATCTGCCAATAGAAGCAGGGGATCCCCGACGATGGCGCGAGCGATAGCCACCTTCTGCTTCTCTCCCGAGGAAAGATTGTAGGGGAAAAATCTACCTTTCCCGCAAAGCCCAACCATCCTCAGAATCTGGTGCACTTTGTCTTTTATTTTCTTCTCCCTTTTACCCAAAATTCTCAAGCTCAAGGCTACGTTATCAAAAACGTCCATGTCGTTTATCAACCGGAAGTCCTGAAAGATTCTCCCCATCTTGCGTCTCAGAAAAGGTATCTGTTTTTTCTTTATCTTTCGGCTGTTAAATTCATCAAAAACGATCTCTCCTTTAGTTGGTTTCTCCTCTGAAGCTATCAATCTTAAGAGGGTAGTCTTACCCGCTTGGTTGGGACCAACCAGAAAGAAAAACTCTCCTTTTCCCATCTGAAAGCTGATTTTGTCCAGGGCAAGAACGTCTTTATCGAAAACCTTGATGACCTCTTTTAACTTCAGCAAAGAACCTCCCTGATGGTCCCCATCCGGGGTAAAAGGATTTGAACGGAAAGAAACGGTGGTATGAGAAAGCATCTTTCAGTTAAGGCGCACCTGCCGATAATCGGCTTTGACTGGGAATTCTATCTTCTATCTATGTGTCCCGTTTTTTTCTTTCCCTAAATTATCTCTAGTGCTGACCACCAACTTTTTTCTAAGCACCTCTCTTCAGCAAACCCTTCAGCTTTTTTATCGGATAAAAGAGGCGAAAGGATGAGCCTGAATAAGCATCAGACAGTGCTTCTTCTGTCACAGATAAACTGTGGTTGATTCTGCGCATCTTATATTTTCTCTATTATGCTATTAGATGTTGGCATTGTTGTATATAGGACAGCCTTAGCGCTCCGGTCTTTTTAAGACCAATTCCCAACTCCCACCGCAGACGAAACATCGCCGCCAATAAATTATCGTGGATTTAGATGCAGCACGAAATCAGTGCGAACGCAGAGTTACATACTTATAGTAAGGTATTGGGGATTGCATCCCAAAGACTGGAGTCCTGACAAAATGCAAGATTTTTCAATCCTCACAGACGAAATTTACATGCTGGCAAAAGAAAATTCTGTGAAGAAGCCGAAATTAACGTCGATAAGAAAATATATCGAAGTCAAATGAAAGAGAAAAGTATCACCCTTGACAAAAAGACACAAGCCTTAAAAAGATGATCATTCTAAGAAGACTGTTCTTTTGGATTTTGATTTTGCTTCTGATCGGGAAGGTTGCGTTTTCTGAGGAGAAGAAGGTAGTCATCATAAAAAGCAGTAACTCTCCCTCTTTTCAGGCAGCGGCGGAAGGAGTTAAAAAACAGATCAGAAAAGGCGACATACAGCCGATCTTCATCGAGTATGATCTCTCTTCTGGCTTTGCTGATGAACAGAAGATCATCCAGGAGATAAGGAAGCTAAACCCAGATCTAATTGTAACCGTTGGTTCAAAATCGACCGCCCTTTTCTCAAAAAAAATTAAAGATGTTTCCATAGTCTTCTCAGCAGTACTAAATCCCATCTCCAGTGGATTTGCCCGAAGCATGTGGTCCTCTGGAAACAACTTAACCGGAGCATCCTTAGACATCCCGGTCAGGACACAGCTTGAGAAATTCAAGCTTATCGTTCCCCGATTGCAAAAGGTGGGGGTGATTTTCACCCACGACTCTAAGCCAGTGGTGGTAGAAGCAAAAAGAGTATGTAAGGAGTTGGGTATAGAATTGGTTTCTGTCGCCATCTCTTCAGAAAAGGAGATACCAGAGGCGATAGAAAACTTAAGACAGAAGATCGATGGTCTGTGGGCAGTGGCAGACACTATCATCTTCACACCTCAGTCTACTCAATATCTGCTCCTATATACTCTGCGCAATGGTATTCCCGTTATGGGCCCATTTCCTTCTTTCGTAAAGGCAGGAGCACTTTTCACTCTGGCTTGGAATGATAAAGATGTGGGAAGACAGTCGGGTGAATTAGCTTTAAGAGTCCTTGCCGGTGAGGATCCTAAACAGATCCCTATCACCACCCCCAGAATGATCTACTTGATTTTGAACTTGAGAACGGCTGACCAGATTGACCTAACCATTCCCCCTCACATTGTCAGCGTGGCTAAGGAGGTTTATCAATGAACATACGGCTTCCCCAACTTCAATTAGGGCTGAAGACTAAATTCGTTCTGACCATTTCCTTTTTGATATTGGTCACCTCTGCCATCCTGAGTGGCTTTATAGTCGAAAAACAAAGCTTACTCATCCAAAGGGAGCTGGAAAAGAGAGGGGAATCCATGGTGAGGAACTTAGCACACAACAGCGAATACGGGGTGCTGGTGGAGAACAAACTGCTTCTTTTGAATCTGATGGAAGGTCTTTATCAAGAAGTGGAACTAGTCTACATTATCATTCAAGACAGGCAGGGAAACATCCTGGCGGATTGGGAACGGACCGAGGAATATCACCGGATACCTACCAGAAAACTAGCAAGGTCTGGACAAGCCCTTAAAGACGAAAAACCTTCCAAGGATTACTTTGTTGCTAATGGTGGGGAGTTCTATAACTTCAGCTGTCCCATCAAAACAACTCAAGTGGAAAGGTCTAAAGAGGAAGTGGGGCTCATATTAGATCATAAGAAAGATATGGTCACCAGAGAAGAGAAAATCGGAAGGGCTCATATTGGAATGTCCCTCCAGCATATGCGCAAAGAAATTGCAGACATGAAAAGAATTATCGTTCTGCTGACTTTTCTGGTGGTGGCGGTGGGAATTTTGCTTACCATCTTTCTGGTCAACCTATTTATTAAACCGGTAAAAAGGCTGGTCCAGGCAACAGAAAGGATTGCCAGCGGAGACCTCTCCCAGATGGTTAAGGTAAACACCAAAGATGAGATCGGAACGTTAGCATCTTCCTTCAACAGAATGATTACCTCCCTGAAGGACTCCAGGGAGAAAATTGAGGAGTATAGTCGGACCTTAGAGAATAAGGTAAAAGAGAGAACGGTAGAGCTGGAAAACGCGTTAAAGAGCCTTAAAGAAACTCAAGCTCAGTTAATTCAGGTAGAGAAGATGGCGGCGGTAGGACAACTTGCCGCCGGGGTGGCACACGAGTTGAATAATCCTTTAGGAGGGATTTTGGGATATTCTCAGTTTGCCTTAGAGAAGATCAATCAAAAACCAATCCGCCAATTCGACGAAGAAGATACTGCCGGCTTCTTGCAATACTTGAAGGACATAGAACAACAAACCAAAAAATGCCGTTTTATCATTAAGAGCCTTTTAAAATTCAGCCGCGCCTCCCGCAAGGAGGAGCTTGAGCCGACCGACATAAACACTGTTTTAAGGGAAACGCTCATGTTCGTAAAACATCAAGTGGAAAAAAACAAAGTTAAACTGCAGGAGCAATTAGCTGAGTCCCTGCCTCTCATTGACGGACATCCCAGCCAACTGCAGCAGGTTTTCACCAATCTGATCCTAAATGCAGTTCAAGTCATGCCAGAGGGGGGCACATTAACCGTTAATAGCAGAGTGCGCGAAGACCTTAAGGCGGTGGCGATGTCTTTTACCGATACTGGTAAAGGCATCCCGGAGGAAATTTTGGCAAAGATATTTGAACCCTTCTTCACCACTAAGGATGTGGGAGAAGGAACCGGACTGGGTCTTTCGGTAAGCTATGGTCTGATTAAGAATCATGGCGGAGAAATTAAGGTAGAAAGCAAAAAAGACCAGGGAACTACTTTCACCGTGATCTTACCGCTTCCAGGGAAAAAAGTGACCTCGGAGTCGAAGGATGAAAGCAAGATGGCAATCAGCCGATAAAATGGACAGAATCGAAGTAGGAAGTCGTTTTCGCTCTTTTTTGAAAACATTGCTTAAGCTGAGCTTATGAAAATATTAATTGCAGATGATGATCCTATCATTCGCAAACTCCTTCTTGAGGTTTTAACCAGCGACGGTCATCAGGTGACTATAACGGAGAACGGTTTCGAAGCCTTAAAGCAAGTCCAAAAGCAACCATTTGAGCTTGTCTTTCTGGATGTGCATATGCCTATAATGAACGGATTGGAAACTTTGATAAACATTCAAAACCAGTTTCCCGGGATGGCGGTGATTATGATGGACAGCTATCCAGATCAACTGGTACGCCAGGCAGAAAGTAAGGGCGCCTTAACCATCATTCACAAGCCTTTTGATTTAAATGAGATAAGAAAAACCATTGAAAAGGCGAGAAATCTGGTGCTCAAGGATTCATCCTGAAGGGATTCATTCTGAAGGATTCATCCTGAAGGATTCATCCTGAAGGAGAAATAGGTTGATGTTGACTCAAACCGAACCGGTCAAAATTTTAGTGGTGGATGACGAGGAGATTATGCTCAAGCTGGCCTGCGACGCTCTGCGAAGCCAGGGACATCGGGTGATCGGCGCTTCCGGAGCTTTGGAGGCTTTGGATAAGTTGAAGCAGGAAAACTTCGATTTCATCCTCACTGACATAAAGATGCCGGAGATGGACGGAATGGAACTGATTCAAACCGCTCATCAGATAGATCCTTCCATGGGTGCCATCTTCATGACCGGATATGCCAGTCTGGATACCGCCAAAAGTGCAATCCAGGAGGGAGCCTACGACTACATCCTCAAGCCTTTCGATCTTCAGGAAATAAGAAATGCGGTGTCCCATGCCATCCAGAAAAGAAGTCAAAGCATAGAAGATGGTAGAAAAAAAGGACTCTCTCAACTATTTGATTTGAACCGAATCCTATATGCCGCCGGCGATAAGAGGAGCTTGCTGAAGTTATCCCTAAAATTCGCTTTAATGCAGAGCCGGCTAAAAAGTGGAATCGTCCTCCATTGGATGCAAAAAAACAACCAGCTTCAGATTTTTCGGATCAAAGATCTAAAACAAGATGTTTTTGAAGAGGCGGCCACAAAAATCGACGAGAAACTATTGGCAGAATGGTCCAGGACAGGGGAGATTCTTCACATAAAAAGCGTGAAGGGATATCCTACCTTCTCTCAGTTGGCAAGCCTTCTTTCGGATTCTTCTATAATGGATGATTTCTTGGAGTCGAATGATGAGGCGATCTTGATCCCTTTGAGAAAAGCTGATTCCACCAGCGGAATCATAGCCTTAAAAAAACCCTTCAGGGATCCAAACCTCTCAGAGGAGGATCTGAAGCTTTTGACCATCTTGGGGATTCAAACCGCCATCTCTTTAGAAAACTTAACCTTGCTTTTGGAAACGCAGAAATCATACGAAGAGCTGCAAAACTTACAGGAACAGATGATCGAGCTGGAGAAGATGGCTGCCCAGGGAAGGATCTCTGCAGAGATCGGGCATGAGTTGAATAATTATCTGACTGTGATCATGGGTAATTTTCAGATACTGAACATGAAAATAAATAGAGGCGAAAAAGATTCCTTGATTAAGCAGATGGATACCATCTCTGCAGGTTTAGAAAAGATAACAAGATTTGCAGAAGGACTTCAGGATTTCTCCACCCTTAAAGCAAAGAAAGCGGAATGTGATATCAATGATTTGGTCCAAAAGACCCTTCTTTTTATAAAACCTCAAAATATTTTCAGGAACATATCTTTTGTCATCAAGCTAAAACCGGATATTCCTCACCTGGTGGTGGACGCCGGTCAGATACAGCAGGTGCTTTACAATCTTTTGAATAATGCGGCTGATGCTATGGGGAAAAGAAAAGGTGAGGGCGGCACCATAATCATCGGGACAGATTACTATCCGGATACCAAGCTGGTGGAGATCTGGGTCAGGGATGCTGGAAAGGGGATGTCCCAGCAGGAACTGCAAAAGATCTTTACTACAGGCTTCACCACTAAAGACTCCGGTCATGGTATGGGGCTATCTATATGCAGGAAGATAATTGAGTCTCATGGCGGAACCGTCCAGGTGGAAAGCCAATTAAATAAAGGAACCACCTTTAGAATAGAACTCCCATTATAATAGGGGAGATAAAGAAAACGAATCCATCCTAGCTGTGGCGCAAAATGCGACTCTAACTCCAGAAAAATACTTGAATGTGCCAAAAAAAATGTCAGAACTTGTCAGCTAAAGTTTTCAAACCGTTGGTCGATTAAGTATATAAGTTCCTATGTGAAAATGGTTAAGCCTATAAGGAGATTTTCTGACGTCTGTCATATAGAATTTCAATTTTGCTAAATCATTAACTATACGGATCTTTAAAAAAGGAGGGCGGTAAATTGATTACCAGAACAAATGTCGTAAAGGAAATCTTATTTAGCGGAAAGGTGATCCTGGTTGCCAGCCTGTTCGTTCTGATGCTGGGTCAAACCACCCAGGCTGGAACCGCCGGAAAGATCGCTGGAGTGGTAAGAGACATAGAAAGCGGAATCCCCTTGCCTGGCGCCAGTATAATGATCAAAGGCACCAGCATCGGAACCTCCACCGATGAGGATGGGGAATATTTCTTTCTTAATGTTCCGGTGGGGACCTATACGGTGGAGACTTCCCTGATAGGCTATCAGGCGGTCACACAGACTCAGGTAACGGTGCTTTTAGATCTTACCACACCCCTTGATTTTCAATTGAAGTCCACCCCTATCGAGTTGAAAAAAGGTGTCACGGTGGTGGCAACCCGCCCGCTCATTCAAAAAGATTTGACCTCTTCGACTGACATGATAATCAGGGAACAGTTAGATTATCTTCCCAATGCGGTGGGAATACAGCCGGTGATCTCCAATATGGCGGGAACGGTGGTGGATGAATATGGCTATATCCATGTCCGCGGTGGACGTGAAGCCACGGTGAGCTATTTTTTAGACGACATCTATATTCAGGATCCGCTGGTGGGTTACGCAGGAACCCGAGTACCTACCGAAGCTTTAGAAGAGCTAAATCTCACCACCGGAGGATTCACCGCTGAATATGGTGAGGCTCTCTCCGGTGTGGTCAGCGCCATCACCAGAGAGGGTGGTCCCCACTTCACAGGAAAAATCAAGGCTTACGACGGAATGATTCGCTCCTACAACGTGGAGAGCGGCGAATACGGAAAACTCAAAAGAAACAACAACCACTCTCTGGTCATCAACTTGGGTGGTCCTTTGACCTTCAGACAGAGCGATAAAGCCACCTTCTTTTTCTCCGGAGAGAAAATCTGGAATAATGGCTATCTACCTCACAATGAAAGGGAGATCACCACCGGGACGGGAAAGATAAGTTTGCGCCCTACCAACAACCTTAAGTTAGTTTTAAGTGGCAACTACTATACCAGAGAATTGTTGAGATACGTACATAGAGACGTTAACGGCATCTCCTATGATTTCAACCTGGATGGGTTGGGAAAGGTTCGCAACAAATCTTATAGTCTGGGGGCAAAGATAACCTATCCCACTTCCAAAAATACATTTTACTCCATAAAGCTCAACCATTTTTATACAGACACCCAGCTGGCCCCAAAGCATCTTTTTGACCTTTATTGGAACCAATGGCCTGGATATGAGGAGGATTCCAGTGGGGTTTACATAGGAACCATTGATGACGAAAACTACAATCCAGCAGAGGAGTATGCCTACACCGGATTCACCGCCGCTCCAGATTTTTATCCGGTCTACCACTATCGTAGAACTAAATACACCAGTTTGGGCTTCGATCTGATAAGCCAGGTGAACAAACATAATCAGATCAAACTTGGAGGTGAGTACCGGATCAATAGATTGAAATGGGATGATAAGCAGTTCTTCAACGTTCGACCCTATGGGGAGAAATACGAGGTCAATCCCAATTACGCCGCCATATACCTGCAGGATAAAATCGAGCTTAAAGAAATAATTATGAATGTGGGTCTCAGGTTAGACCATCTGGATGCGGACATCGAATACTGGAATGATCCAGTTACCAAGGAAGGAAGAGTTCATACCAAGGCCAAGACCCAACTGAGCCCTCGTCTGGGCATTTCCCATCCTGTCTCTGATCGCACCGTGATCCATTTCAGTTACGGCTACTACTTCCAGGTTCCACCATATCGATACATGTTCACCAATCTCCAGGCGGACTTGACCACCGGCTATCCACTGGTAGGAAATCCAGATATGGAGGCGGAGAAAAGCATCGCTTATGAATTGGGTATTAACCATGCTTTAACAGACGATATTACCATGAAGGTAACCACCTACTATAAGGATCTTACCAACCTTGCCTCCACCCGCCAGGTGGTTTATACTGGAGGCTCCTATACCCAGTTTGTCAATGCTGACTATGGAACCGCGAAGGGAGTGGACGTGATTTTAACCAAAAGGCCCAATCACAAAAACTTCTCCGGAACCATCAACTACTCCTATATGATAGCTAAAGGGAATGCCTCCACCCCTTACGAGGGATATTATGACTACTTTACTGAGGGAACCAATGCCCCGGTCTGGCCGGTAAGGGAATATCCTTTAACCTTTGATCAGCGGCACACTCTCACCATAGATTTGGATTATCGAGTGCCACGGGACTGGAGGGGGAACTTTTTGGGACTAAATCTGCCCGGGACATGGGGATTGAATGTGTTAGCTAAGTATGGAAGCGGAATGCCTTACACCAAAACCGACGATCAGGGAAATCGTCTGGGGGCATTAAATGAGGGAAGGATGCCAGCTACATACCGGGTGGACTTAAAGTTCAATAAAGATTTTTATCTATTCGGAGAAAAACAGACTCGTCTTTCATTCTTCACCGAGGTGGTTAATCTTTTCGACCGAAGAAATATTTTGCACGTCTATTCCAACACTGGAAAGCCGAATGATGACGGATATCACTACGAGTTGACAGTTGATCCGGATGGAGATGGACCTTTAACTGCTGAGGACGTGAATCGATATTATCGTCTCTTAGCCAAAGATCCGCAAAATTATGGTACCCCCCGAACCGTGCGCTGGGGGATTGAGTTCATTTTCTAATAAATCAAGGAGGTAGTTAAATGAATTTAAAAAAGATCGTCCTCTTGCTTCCCATTTTGTTTTTCCTCCTCTGGGGGGGAGGAAGCTCAAAGGTGCAAGAAAGCTTGACCCCGCCAACCCCTATGCAGGATCAAATCATCCATAACAAGGGGAATATCGCCACCACAGTTCAGAACTGGGGGCAGATTGGAGGACAGAGCCATCTGGGAAAACCCTCTGGAGAGTGGCCCAAAGGCTCCGCCCGCCACTATTTGGCTGAGATCAAATACTGGATGGGAGCGGTAAAGCCAAATGGAGATACGGTGGTGGCTAATACTGATGACGATTTCATGCCTCTTCCTACCATCATAAAAGACGAAGAAAGCTACCGAATACATCTATCCACAGATACCACCTCCTATAATTATGATCCGACTGACACGGTGGGGATGGGGATTGGCAAGCCCGCATATGGATGGCGGGTATGGGATAGCGAAACGGAAGAGTGGGTTTACAACAAAGTATGGACCTTCTCCTCCGGCATGGTGGACGCAGGTCCCATCTCCCTTCAGGAGAGCCACTATCAGTTCTGCGATGCTAACAGTGGCGTTTCAGTCTTAGGTCTGGAATTGACCCAAACCATTTATCAGTGGAACTACAAATACAATCAGGATTATCCGTTTCGTTTACTCCACAAATTTTACAAATCAT
>CAYOFL010000032.1:0-33091 GCA_964403165.1 uncultured Ignavibacteria bacterium | reverse complement strand
CGGTCAACTCAGAAAAAGGGCTGGTGCATGATACCATCCCTCCAGGCGCTCACACCTACCAGACCGATGTCGAAACCGTCCACAGGATAATCGAGGATGAGTTTTATGAGATTGAAGCCTTCTCCTCACTCCAAGCCTTCTTGGCAAAAGCCACTCAATATGTCACTTGGTTCAACGTCGCCAGAAGAAACAGCTACAAGGGAAATAAAACCCCCTGGGAGATAACCCATCAACGAAACCCAACTATCAGTCCCCAAATAGCTATCTTACCGGCTATGTCATTAGACGAAATTTTGAGAGAAAAACTTGCCAGACCAACCAAAGGGGGGGTATGATATTATTCCGTATCTCTAATCGTCCCAAAAAGGGGAAGATTTTTGCTCCCCGGTCCATCACAGATTCATCCTGATCCCGCCTTTGGCGGGAGAACGGACACCTTGTCCGTGGGGTTGAAGAAAATGGTAACGGATTCACCGTAAACGGACCAGGCGTCCGTTACCAACAAAAGAGGGGTAGAGTCACTGGAGTGTTCGGCTTTAGCCGAACCAAAGGTCTGCCTGAAGTCATACGACCTGTAGGGGCAGACACTCCAGCATTCGCACCGCAAGGGGCATCGAAATTTCTCGAATTATATTCTCTGCAAATAGATTGAAAAGAATTCGGGAAAGCTGTTAGGCAGGCAGGGGATGAATTTTATTTTAACGCTTCTTTTATTCCATTCACCACAAATTGCACTGCTAAAGTTAGCAAAATCAAACCCATCACCCGGGTTATCAACTTCATGCCCAGAGGCTTGAAGATTTTGAAAATTATATCAGATTTCAGCAGGACAAGCATGGAGGCTAAATAGACACAAACGGTAGCAAGAATAAAGGTCCCTTTCAATACCAGGGTGCCGGCATTCCCGAAGATGATCATGCCGGTAACGATGGAGGCAGGCCCGGTGTGCAAAGGAATTGCCAGAGGAACGATGGTAATGTTCTCCTTCTCCTCCTCCTGTTCTTTCTCCTGGTATTCAGTGCGGGTCTTGCGCCCGAACAGCATTTCCATAGCAACCACGGAGAGCAAAATTCCCCCGGCAATGGAAAATGAGTATAACTTGATGTTTAAATATCCGAAGATGTAGTTGCCGAAGATCACAAGCAAAAGCTGAACTCCCAAAGCTACCAAAAGTGCTCTTCGGGCAATGCTCTTTCTGTCACGGGTAGAATACTTCTCGGTTAGGGACAAAAAGATGGGCATGTTGGTGGCAACGTCTACCACCAGAAATAAGGAAATGAAAGCTGTGCCAAAAAAGGCTAAGAGGTGCATTTATTTACTCGAAGTTAGATTGTTTTTTTTCTCTGGTTTTATAGTTGCGCCAGGAGTTCAACTACTGACGCTTTAGAAGGTGTCAGGATTGAGATCCTGACACAACACAAAATTCTTATCCGGTTTACTTTCACTGCTACATCGGGATTTTCTAGTTTATTCACTTGAAGAGATATTGTTTTTTTTCTCTGGTTTTAAGTGTCGATATAAAAAATAGGCTATGCCCAAGACTATGATTATCCCGATAAAGATGTCGGCTCGATGAAAATAGACTTTTATGCTCATCCAGTTTTCTCCCAAAATCTTTCCCACGTAGGCTAACATCAAACACCAAGGCAAAGAACCAAGAAAGGTGTAGATGACAAACTTCACAAAATTCATCCGGGCGATTCCTGCTGGAAGGGAGATGAAGGTTCTTATCACCGGCAGAAGACGAGAGAAAAATATTGCCCACTCTCCGTATCTTTCGAACCAGCGATCGGCAGTGGCTAAATCTTTAGACGAGATCAGAACGTATCTTCCATATTTTTGGATGAAGGGGCGCCCTCCCCAGATTCCCACCCAATAAGCCACCACTGATCCCACCACACAACCAAACGCGCCCGCCACAGACACCCCCCACAAGCTGAATCTCCCGGTGAATACTAAGTATCCGGAAAAAGGCATGATGATTTCTGAGGGGAGTGGTATACATGCGCTCTCAATCCCCATGGTGATAATTATGCCCACATAGCCCAGCTGGGAGATGAAGTTGATTATCCAGGCGCCGATTGGCTCGAGTATGGATTCAAACATAATAATAGAAGAAGATTTTCTCCAAAGGAGTCGTTAATATATGAACTGATGCTTACCTCTCCCCCTTTGTCCCCTTCAGGGTGAATCCCTTCAGGATGAACCCCTCTCCATGAAATGGAGAGGGGGAGATAGAGGGCGAGGTTTTCTAAGTACAACTTTTTTCTACGCTCTCCTCTCTCTGATCACTTTTATCTTCTTCAGTCTGGGTCCCACCTTGTCAAAGATCACGAAGGTAAGGTTACCAATTCTGATTTCCTCATCTAAAAGCGGGATTCTTCCCAGAGTGCCGGTAAGATATCCTCCCACGGTATTATATTCTTCGGGAAGATCGGTCCCAAACTTTTGGTTAAACTCCCCCATAAACAAGCTGGCGTTTACTATGGCCAAGTTGTCGGATAGCAGATAGATTTCCTCTTCCTCATCTCGATCATATTCATCCCGAATCTCCCCCACGATCTCCTCGATTATATCTTCCAGGGTAATCAGCCCGGCGGTGCCACCAAATTCGTCCAGCACTATTGCCATGTGTAATCGCTTTTTTTGAAAGTTTTTTAAAAGCTTAGATATCTTCATTGAATCAGGCACGAAATAGGGCTTGCGCAGGATGTCTTCTAAAATGATGAGTTCTCTGTGCTGCAGGAGGTTGATAATATCTTTGGCATAGATTATCCCCACCACATTGTCCAGGTTATCCTTGAACACTGGAATTCGGGAAAATCCTTCCTCGGTCATGGCGCGAATCACCTGGTGTTGTCCGGCACCTTTGTCTAAGGCAACGATCTCGGTCCGGGGGGTCATGGCATTTCGAACAGTGGTGTCGGTAAACTCGAGCGCACTGCGGATCAACTCCTCCTCGGTCTGATCAAAAACCCCCTTGGTTTTCCCATCTCGCACTATAAACTTTAATTCTTCGTCAGTGATAAATCCGCTTTCTTTCGGAATTCGTTTGAGAAAAAGAGAAACAAAAAATCGGCTGGAGTTGGAAAGCATTTTGACTGGCAAGAAAGCCAATCTGGACAGAAAGTTAACAGATCCCACGGTTCTAAAGGCGACTTTTTCCGGGTGAGCCAAAGCTAAATATTTAGGGACCAGCTCTCCCAACACCAATAGCAGATAGGTGATGACCACCACTACGATACCGATGGCGATCGATTCACTGTAATTTTGAATGGGTTCGGATGGGATTCTTACAATCCAAAGTTTCAAATGGTCGACCACCTTCGCTCCTCCCACCACCGAAGCTAACGTGCCCACCAGGGTGATTCCCACCTGAATGGTGGCTAAAAAAACGTCCGGCTTTTTCTGGAGCTTGTGGACCAACCGGGCTTTTTTGTGCCCCTTTTCGGAGAGCTGTTTGATCCGACTTCTTCTGGCGGAAATTAAGGCGATCTCAGATGAGGCGAAGAAACCATTGGCTAAAATCAGAAGCAGAATTATCAGTATCTCAATCCAGATACTTCCCATACAGGGATTTCTTCCTCCATTTAAACAAAAAATGCGGTGAGGGTCTATCTGAATTCATTGTCCTCACCGTATCAATATGACGGCGGTCGGCGGACGGCCTCAAATATCCCCTTTGCCATCTTCTGCAGTCTTGCCACTCGTTCCTCTATTGGCGGGTGAGTGGAAAACAGGCTGGCCATCCCTTTCCCGGAGAGAGGGTTTACAATAAAAAGATGAGCGGTAGAAGGTTTTGCGTTAAGAGGGATTCTTCTGGCCGCATGCTCCAACTTCCTTAAGGCATTGGCCAGAGCCAGAGGCTTGTGACTGTTCTTTGCTCCAGTTCTATCTGCCGCATATTCCCTGGATCTGGAGATTGCCATCTGTATCAAGAGGGCGGCTAAAGGCGCCACTATTGCCATTATCAAAAGACCCAGCCCACCTCCACGACCCTGGCTGTCTCTTCCGCCATATCCGCCGAAGATCGCCGCAAAGCGAGCCATAAAGGCTAACATGCTGATGGCGCCTGCTAAGGTGGCTACAATGGATCCGGTCAGAATATCCCTGTTCTTTATATGAGCCATCTCATGCGAGATGACTCCCTCCAGTTCATCATCATCTAAAATCTTCAAAATCCCCTGAGTCACTGCCACAGCTGAGTGTTTGGGATTTCTTCCGGTGGCAAAGGCATTGGGAGTCTGTTTAGGAATGATATAAACTCTGGGCATGGGAAGATGAGCAGAAGATGCCGCCCGTCTCACAATGCTGTAAAGCCGCCGGTTGGTCCCTTCGTCTACCGGTTGCGCCCGATACATGGCTAAAACTATCTTATCAGAAAACCAGTAGGTGCCAAGATTCATGATGGCGGCAAAGATAAACGCCACCACCATTCCCTGGTTTCCTCCCAGCAATTGACCGATGAAAACAAAAAGCAGAGTCAACAAGGTTAAAAGAAAAACAGTTTTCAAAGTATTCATTCCTTCACCTCCATGATAATCTTAGTTTACGAACAGCTTGAAGTCAAGGGAAATTTCATTTTTGATACGTAGCTTCAACTTGAGTTTTTTGGTTTAATCGATGCCTTGTGGTTTGAAAACGACCGGCGGCGGTGTGTATGAATTCATACGAATCGGTCGTTCGTCGACAAAAGAGTGGTCAACGGATTAAACGGATTTAATAGTTGTGTCAGGAGCTTTACTCCTCCGCCTTTGGTATGCCCTACGGGCATACCTCTGGCGGAATCCTGGTGACTGACGCTTAAAAAAGCTGTGTTTTTGGAGTGTTCGCCTTTAGGTGAACCAGGTTAAAAAAGTGCAGGGACAGGGCTTGTCCTTCAGGATGAATCCCTGTCCTAACTCTAAAGAGGACAGCCATCCCCCGCCAAAGGCGGGGCTGGGGCTTTGTCTTTGTAGGAGTCTCTGAAGGAAAAGAGTTGCTATAATACTGTAGTTGCCTGATTCATCAGGCATACACAAGTTCGATCCTTCGAGAGGCTCAGGATGGTGAGCTTTTCCTTCGACCTTGTCCCGCACAGTGCGGGACTTGTCGAACTGCCGAACCATAAATCGAGCAACTACAAAAAGAGGGTTGTAGTTGCGTCAGGAGTTCTACTCTTCCGCCTCTGGCGGAATCCTGGTGACTGACGCTTCAAAGTGTGTCAGGACTGAGGTCATGACACAACATAAAATCTTTTGCGCAAGATCACGTTTTTTTCAAAACATGTGCAGAAAATAAAATCTTGAATTGCTTGAAAACCTTCAGCTTTTTTGTCCCGACAAAAGCACACAATAGTTCAACTACTATCCAGAAAAGGTATACGAAGGTGATCTCCTCCCGCCATTCAGGCAGGATGAATTGTACAAACCATAGAGAAAAAAGCCCCAATGCTTCATACCATCTGAACTCCATGTTGGCAAGGAAAAGAAATCCCAAAAAAGACTGAGCCATGGTCAAGAATATCTCCAACTTCTGATGGTCATCAAAATGCACCACCGAGACCTCTCCCCTGCTGAAGCTGTAAACAATCGGGATCATTGCCACCAGCACAGTCCATTGGTTTATGTTGGAGGAGACCATGTTCATCAGCCCCATGGGGGCTTTCCGCACGGTTCTTGCCCAGTTAAAAGCGGTCACCTTCTCCGGAAATTCAGACAAAAAAGGCGCCACCCACTGGACGAAAACGAAGTTAGACACACCCAGAAGCGTTGCCATCGCCAGCATGCTGTAAAGAAATGGATGAGCCACAAAATAGAGCCAGAAGCCTCCGAATAGAAAAAGCCCCGCTATACAAAGATCCCGAGGAATGGGTTTCATCTTTAAGATCATACGGGGAACTTTTGCTGCATCCTCTATCTTCTCCCGTTCCTGAGGGGGAATTTTTTGCAAAACGTAAAGATAGCTGATATACATGCTGGTCAAAACCGCCGAGTCAAACAGAGTCAAAGTTCCTTTCAAAAGAATAATGACGAAATAACCGATAGGGGGCAGGAGTCCCATCACCTCAACCGCGTGTTCTCCTTCCAGGCGGATGTTCACCAACCTTCTACCTTTTTGGGTCCTTTTTCTAAAAAAAGCGGCAGTGAAGTAGATCATGGGCCATGCCAGCCCCACCAGAAGGCGCAAGGAGCCGGTGAAATTGGCGGTTATTAAGTGCACCTTCTCCGGATCAGCGCCGGCTTCCCAGGCGATCACCGCCTCCACGGCAAATTCGGGCAGAGTCTGAAGCCAGGCTAAAATGGCTAAAGCTAACCCTTGAGAGATTAAAAACTGTGCCGCCTCTGCGGCCCAACCAATCACCACGGCAGAGAAGATTATGGAAGGGAAGGTCCAGACCGCAGAGAGTGCTTTGGCTTTTGCAGTGACGGCGCCTATGGACTTGAGTTCAGAAAGCATGAAAGATAGGGCTCTGGGTGGAAGATCAGTCCGGCTTCTCTATCGCCGGAGCATCTTTTTGGCAGAATATTTCTGGAGCGGTTATTCCACCAGAGACAAAAAATTTGATTCCTTGCTCCACGGTCATTTCCAAAGGTGTTACCTTCTCTTTAGGGAAAAGCATGGTAAACCCACTGATGGGGGTAGGGGTGGAGGGGATGAACACGGCAATCAACTCATTGGGCTCGTCGTCGAAATTTGCCTTGATTTCTCTGGTCAAGAAACCCAAACAGAACATCCCCTTTCTGGAAAATTCCACCAGCACCACCTGTTTGAAGGAGTGCTTATCAGTGGTGGTGATCGCCTCAATCAGTTGCTTGGAGGAACTATAAATTGTGCGCACCAGTGGAGTTTTGATCAAGAATATTTCCCAGATTTTGAAAAGCCTGGATCCGATCACGTTAGCTGTGAGAAAGCCAGCTAAAAAGATCAGTATGATGGTGGCGGCAATCCCCAATCCAGGGATCTTATAATGTATAAGCCCGGTGATAAACGGCGAGAGCAAACCGTCTATCCCTTCGAAAAGGAAACGCAGAACTAAAATAGTTATGATGAGCGGCACAATAACTAAGATCCCACCCAAAAAGTATCGCCGCAGGACTGTGTTTAATTTAGTTCTTACCGACATATTTTTTTCTAATGACAGTTACAGCTAAAAGCAGATCGCCTTTTTTGCACATTTTCAGTATCGTCTTACTTCGGGCTAAACTTATTCTATTTTTGGGCTTTGTCAAGAAGATTTGGCTGGGAAAGATATCCAGTCTGGATTTTTGTTGTTACGGGGTGCCTCTATGCCACAATACATTTGGTTCGGGGTGAGGGTTCATCCTGAAAGGATTCACCCTGAAGGGCACCCCGAACCAACACCGAATTATGGGTAAGAGGGGAGTTCCAGAACCTAACTTAAGTTAGGTTCTGGTATTTAGATCGTTTGGGCTGTTGTCTGTTTTCGTGAGGACGAATCTACTTTTTTTCGTTTCTGAACACCCAGATCTCTGAAAGGTGTTTGGTTTGTCTGATATAGATCTTCTGCAGTCGGATCAATTCCAGAACCGCCACAAAGGTGACCACCATCACCAATTTGATGGGAGTATCCGAGAAAAGCTCGGTGAAAACAACCCCATCTTTCTGTGCCAGGCGATTCAAGATATATTCGATTCTCTCCGCCATGTTCACTTTGGGGTAGTCTATGGTATGGAAGGTCTCTTTGGGTTGAGTCTCCAGAATCCCTTTGAAGGCGAAAATTAGATCGGAAAGAGAGGCTTCCACCAGGACTTCATCCTCAGGAAGTTGATTAAGAAAAGAGAAATCGGTTCTGGGAAACCAGGAGGATTGTTCTTCCCCTTTTGCCTTTAGAATCTGGGCGGCTTCTTTGAACTTTCGATATTCTAAAAGCGCAGGAATCAACTCATCACGCGGATCCTTCTCTTCCTCCTCATCCTGGGTTTTGGGCAGAAGCATCCGCACCTTGATTCGCATCAGGGTAGCCGCCATGACGATGAACTCCCCCGCAATCTCCAAGTCCAACTCCTTCATCAATTCGATGTATTCTAAGTATTGCTTGGTGATGTGAGCAATGGGAATATCGTAGATGTCAATCTTGTCTCTTTTTATCAGGAAAAGAAGAAGATCTAAGGGACCTTGAAAGACGTCCAATTTTACGGAGTAAGACGAGGTACCTTCTTGGCTTTGTGTTTCGACTGATTCCATTTTCCCCCTCAATCTTTCGGTTGAATCAGGATACTGTTATCCTGCTGCTAAGTCAAGCACATTTTGCATCGGGACTACGAGACCCCTATGCAACAAAAAGCTCCATCACCACATCTTCATCGCCTTCCTCACCAGTTTCATTGTCTCCTGCGCCCTTGCCCTAGCTCTTTCTGCTCCAGATGTTAATACATTCTTCACGTAGGGCAAGTCCTTTTCCAACTCTGCTCTTTTCTGGCGGATCGGTTTTAAAGCTTTGTTGGTATTCTCCGCACAGATTTTCTTGCACTCCACACATCCTAATTTACCGGAGGAGCATCCCTGGTGAATGGTTTTATGATCCTGATTGTAAATCTTATGCAGAAGATAAACCGGGCATTGGTCAGGATGTCCGGGATCACCTAAATGTATCTTGGTGGGATCAGTATACATTATTGAAATCTTCTTGGCGGTGGACTCTTCAGATTCTCCCATACATATGTCATTATTGTATGATTTGCTCATCTTTCTGTTATCTATACCCAAAATGCCGGAGAACTGGCTCAATTTGGCTTGAGGCTCTGGAAAGACCTGGCCATATAAGCTGTTAAATCTTCGTGCCACTTCACGGGTGAGCTCAATATGGGGAAGCTGGTCTTTTCCCACAGGCACCCAGTTAGCCTTGTAGATCAAAATATCAACCGCCTGAAGCAGAGGATAACCTAAAAAGCCGTAACTATCCAAACCCAACTCCACACTTTTCTCTTTGTAAGAAGGAACCCTCTCCAGCCAGGGTGTAGGAACTATCATGGAAAAGAGAAGATGCAGTTCCGCATGCTCCTTGACCTGCGACTGAAGGAAGATAGCACATTTCTTTGGGTCAAGCCCGGCGGAAAGATAATCAATGGCAACCTCGATTATTCTGTCACCCAGGTCAGAGGTCTGGTCAAAGTCCGAAGTTAAGGCATGCCAGTCGACAATACAGGAGTACATCTCATAATCATGCTGAAGCTGAACCCAGTGTCTTAACGCACCTTCCAGATTGCCCAAATGTAACTTTCCGGTGGGCTGCATACCACTTAAGATAACCTCTTTTGCCATATGCTCCTTAAAGGTTAAAGGTGAAAGGTATCAGGTTTTTGATTTCCATTTTAATAAAGATTGCTCTAAGCCTCTCAGCATTCTGCAAAAAGTGAAACTGACTCTTTAAAGACCTCACCCCCTATCCCCTCTCCATTTCATGGAGAGGGGGAACAAAGGGGGAGAGGTAAAAGAAAGTCTGCAGGATCCATAGGCTCTGTGGTTTTCATATTGGTGCAAATATTGGAGAAGATCCTTCTAAATAAATATTTATATGTTTATTATTCCAACCTTCTGCAATATTTGCAGGAATAGAATTCGATGATCTACGAATCTGAGAACCCAACTCAAACAGTTCAAATTTAGGAAATTTTAACGAGATATCATTCAACTGTAAATGTAATTCGCATAATTTCCGATAAACTTCTAAGTCTTCAAAAGTTCTGATTTCCTCTTTCATAATGTTTTCTACCTTTCACCTTTCACCTTCCACCTTACTCAATCCAGAAACATATACTGTTTCCATCTGTGATCAGAGATTCCCACAAATTGTTGAATAAAAGTTATGTGGGTTGGTCGTCTGGGTTGACGCAAAAGCTTAAGGTTAGCCTGCTCCGGCGTGCGGTTTCCTTTGATGTTGTTACATCTTATACAGGCACAGACCAGATTTTCCCAGGTGTCTTTGCCCCCATAGATTTTGGGTATCACGTGATCTACGGTCATGGCTCCGTGATTCTCCCCACAGTATTGACACCGATGCCCGTCTCTTTGGATGATGTTTTTACGGGTGAGAAGAATTCTTTTATGGGGCACGTGGATATAAAAGCCAAGCCTCACCACGCTGGGCATCGGAATGGACAGAGAAACAGAACGAATCATATAACCATCATGTTTCTCAATGATCTCCGCCTTGCCCAGATAGATTAAGATCACAGCCCTTTTTACAGAGCAAACCGATAGCGGCTCGTAATTTTGATTTAATACCAGGACGTTTCTGTTTAACATATCCTAACAGCCTCTAAGCCAAAAACTTCTTTAATTGTCTTTAAATGTAAGAAAAATCAAGGACATGTCAATCATTTTTTGAGTTATTATCTACATATCACAGTGACCAAGGTATGTATACACCAAATACTCGCTGGACGAAAAAACAGCATTTTTAACAAGATTTTCCTCAAAGGAGAAAAGATCTTCTTTGAAACTTCAACATAAATTCCTTGCCATGAGATAGTAGTAAGTGTATATTTGAAGACCGTATCGATCAGAATGATTATAAATCTTCAGGTCGGTTTCTTAAGATGATCAAAAAGCTCATTATTGAAAAGGCGGAAAGGCTGCAGAAACTCCCTCCCACACCATCCGCAGAAGCTAAGAGGATCAAACAAGGGTTGGTTCGAAGAGGGGTGGAGGTGATAGATTTAGGCGAGCTTGATCCAGACCCCTCGTTAAGAGATTTCTTTATCCCCTCCTTCGATAGAAGTGAAATCTTCGATCCTCCAGATTCAAAAATCTGGCAGGAGTTGAAAAAAGAGATAGGGAAATGGTTGGAGCGAAGATACGACCTGTCCGAATTTGGATCCCGTAGAAGAGTGAAATCCGAAAAAGAGATTCTTCCCTTCTTTGGTGAAAAGAGGGTGATTTATCATCTCCTCTTAGGTTTTATCAATCTGGGTGATGTGGTGGCAGTGCCTGATCCAGGTGGGCCGATATATAAAATTGCCCCGGTCTTAGCAGGAGCTGAGGTGGAAGCCTATCCTTTGCTGGAGAGGAACGATTATCTTCCCAATCTGAGTGCCCTCCTTTCTTCCCGACGGGCGGACAACCTTATAAAGATCTCTTTTGTGAATTATCCTCACAATCCCACCTCATCTGTGGCAGATTCTGCGTTTTTCCGGGAGGTGGTGGAGTGGGCGGGGAAGAAAAACGTGTTGGTAATAAATGATGCTTCCGGGAATGAAATATGTTATGACGATCACATCCCGGTTTCCCTTTTGCAAACTAAGGGTGCCAAAAAGCTGGCAGTGGAGAAGTTCTCATTCTTTGCCTTGACCGGCATTCAGTTCGGGTTTCTGATAGGAGACAAAGGGATCATATCTCAGGTAGAGTCTGTGCAAGAAGCACTGGGAGAGAGAATTTCAAAGGCATCGGTGCTTCAGGCTTTAGAGATTCTGAAAAACTACTCACAGATTGTGCAAAAAAACAATCTGGAATTTGCCCTAAGAAAAGATACTTTGTTGAAAGGACTTTTCAATTTAGGCTGGAAAGCAAAAAGGCCAAAAGCAGGACCTTTTGTATGGGTGAAGATTCCGCCGAAATATTCATCAGTTGGATTCTTCCGTATGCTTCTCAGGAAAACCGGGGTTTTGGTCTCACCCGGCTTTGGGTTTGGCGAACATGGGGAAGGGTATGTCCGAATAGCGTTAAACCTCCCCGCAGATCAGATTCAGAAAGCTTTGGAGAGGATGGAGAAGCATTCCCATTTGTGGCAAAGGAGATATAGACCAAAATCTTATGACGAATGATTAATGACGGATGACGAATTTCAAAAGCATTATATTATCCGTCATTCGTCATTGAATTATCATGGGTGTGATCAGATTACATAACATGACCTTCTATGGATATCACGGGATCTCTGCGGCAGAGAGGCAAACCGGAAGAAGGTTTGAGGTGGATGTGGAGCTGGTGGTGGATATGGATAAACCCGCCAGAAGCGATAAGTTGAAAGATACCGTAAACTATACCAAAGTCTACCGCACAGTGGAGGAGTTGGTGGCAGAAAATAGATTCGCCCTTTTGGAGACGATTGCGGTAAGATTGGCAAATCAGATTCTAGAAAGATTCAAGCCCAAAGAGGTAACAATACGGGTAAGAAAGAAGATTCCTCCGGTCCCGGGAAACTTAGATCATATCGAGGTGGAGGTCAGACGAAAGCGAAAGAGCACAAAATCCAAATAGATAAATCACATCAAATATTTAAGGAAATTATCTGAGATCAGAATTTCCTTTTAATTGGTAAGATGTTCGGCATAAACCTCACCCCCATCCCCCCTCTCCCCCGCCTCCTGCGGGATTTTCAACATAAAATGGAGCGGGGGATCGAGGGGGAGAGGTAAATAAGTTTGAGAAAATCTGAGGTTCACTTTGGCAACTGCCTATTTGAACTTGGGATCAAATTTGGGTGACAGGCTTCAATATTTGAAAGGGGCAGTCAGGAAGATAGAGGAATCAGATGAATTTTCAATAAAGAAAATCTCCTCTGTATATGAGACCCAACCAGTGGGATATCAAAATCAGAGGTGGTTTTTGAATCTGGTTCTTGAAGTTCAAACATCTTTTGATCCCTTCCCGTTAATGAAACACCTTTTAGCCATAGAAGACCAGATGGGAAGGAAAAGAGAAGAGAGGTGGGCACCCAGAAATATCGACATAGATTTACTGCTTTACGATGACCGAATTGTGGATTCAGATCGGCTGACCATACCACATCCGCGAATGCACAAAAGAAGATTTGTTTTAATACCTCTGGCACAGATTGCTCCCCAGTTTTTGCATCCTGTATTGAGAAAAAATATTAAAGAGCTTCTGAAAAATTGTGAGGATAAGTCTATGGTAAGATTATTTGAAGAAAAAATATAAATTTTCTTTACAAGTTGGCTGGTTGCCAATTATATTTATCCAGCGTTTAGAACAATCATGAGCAGGTAAGAGGTAGAAATGGCTGAGCTTAATTATATCAATGTAGAGGGTGCTATTGGAGCAGGGAAGACCAGCCTGGCTAAGACATTAGCAGAGAAGATGGAGGCCAGGCTGATTCTGGAGGAGACGGAGGAAAATCCTTATCTTGCCGACTTCTATAAGGACAAAAGAAGGTATGCCTTCCAGACTCAGCTCTTTTTCCTTCTTTCCAGGCACAAACAACAACAAGAACTTTTCGCCACCGATCTTTTTCACAAAAAGACAGTCTCCGATTATTTCTTCGATAAGGACAGGATATTTGCCTCCGTCACCTTAGATCAAAGAGAATTTTATCTATACGAAAAACTTCTTGCCGTTCTGGAAAAAGATGTTCCCAAACCGGATCTGGTTATCTATCTGCAAACCTCCTCGGAGATATTGCTGAAAAGAATAAAAGAGCGTGGGCGCTCTTATGAAAAAGGCATAGATTCAAATTACATCAAGGCTTTAAATGAGGCCTACAATTATTACTTCTTCCATTATAGCAAGACACCGCTTCTGGTGGTGAACACGGATCGCATAGATTTTGTCCATAATGAAAAAGATTTGGAAGACCTTTTAGCCTTACTTAAGACGCCGCTTTCTGGCACCAAATACTATGTGCCCATGGGAGGAAAAGGAGAATAGAGACGTGGCTGAAGAAGAGATTACAGTAAGAAGCTTTGCTAAGTTCAAGCAGAGAGGGGAGAAGATAGCCATCCTTACTGCATATGATTTCTTCACCGCCCGCATCCTGGATGAGATTGGAATAGATTCTGTCCTGGTGGGGGATTCGGTGAATATGGTATTTTATGGTTCTCCCAATACCCTCTCCATCAGCATGGATCAGATGATATATCACACCAAAGCGGTTGCCTCAGCGGTAAGGAGGGCTTTAGTGATTGCCGACATGCCATTTCTCTCCTATCAGGCCAGCACATCGGAAGCCATTTTCAATGCCGGACGTTTCTTGAAGGAAGGTGGAGCCGGTGCAGTCAAGATCGAAGGTGGGCTGGAGATGGCGGATACCATAAAAAGGATAATCGAGGTGGGCATCCCGGTGATGGGGCATATCGGCTTGACCCCACAGTCCATCAACAGATTCGGTGGATATGTGGTTCGGGGAAAATCTGAGGAGGAGAGAGAGTATTTGATGGAAAGCGCAAAAAAGTTAGAGCAGATCGGATGCTTTTCCGTCTTGGTTGAGTCGGTGCCCAAAAAGTTGGCTCAAGAGATTACCCAATCTCTCAAAGTTCCCACCATAGGAATAGGAGCAGGTGTCGGATGTGATGGACAGGTGTTGGTGGTAAACGACATCCTGGGTCTGTTTGAGGATTTTCAGCCGAAGTTTGTCAGGAGATATGCAGAGTTAGGAAACCAGATAAAAAAGGCTTGCAAAAATTATTTGGATGACGTAAAATCCGGAAAGTTTCCATCGGAGGAAGAAAGCTATTAAAGAAAATTCAAAATTAAAAAAGAAGAATTAAAAAATTCAACTCAAGATTCAAAATTTGTTTGTTAAAAAGGTATATCTCCTTTTGCTATACAATTCCCGCCGTTGGTTCGGGGTGCCCTCACCCCGAACCCAAAGTATGGCGGGGTAAGGGTACCCCGCAAGAACAGCCATTTTGAATTTATAATTTATATATCGAATGCAGATAGTCAGATCGCCCAAGAAGATGCAGAAGATTTGTGGGGTGCTGAAAAGGAAAGGAAAAACCATAGGTTTCGTCCCCACTATGGGTTTCCTGCACAAAGGTCACCTTAGTCTTATTCGAATTGCCAAAAGGAGGTCTGACGTTCTGGTAGTAAGCATATTTGTCAATCCCACACAATTCGGACCGAAAGAAGATTTCGCAAAATATCCCAGAAATTTCAAAAGAGACAGATTTTTATTAGAATCCCACCTTCGGCGGGATGATTTTGTTTTCGCCCCTCGGAAGAAAGATATGTATCCGGAAGGATACTTAACTTATGTGAATGTAGATAAGATCACTCATAAACTGGAAGGAGCAATAAGGCCAGGGCATTTTAAGGGAGTGACTACCATCGTGGCAAAGCTTTTTAACATCGTCCAGCCAGATGTGGCTGTGTTCGGACAGAAAGATGCCCAGCAGGCGGTGGTTTTGAAAAAGATGGTGGATGATTTAAATTATGGCATAAAGATGATAATAGCTCCCACCATGCGGGAAAGGGATGGACTTGCCCTAAGCTCACGGAATATGTATCTCTCCAGGGAGGAAAGAAAACAGGCGACGGTTTTGTATCAAGCCCTGCAACAGGCTGAGGATATGATAAAGATGGGCGAAAGGAAGGCAAGCAAGATCGTCTCTGGTATGAGAACGCTAATAAATAAACAACCTTTAGCTGACGTAGACTATATCGCCATTACCGATGCCAACAGTTTGGAACTTTTAAATACATTAAAGGGAGAGATTTTAATCTCATTAGCGGTCCGATTCGGCAAAACCAGATTGATAGATAATATTAAGATGAAGGTTTCTTGATAAGTAGGTCTACGTTTGTGCGGGAATTGACATCGAGATCCCCCGCAAGATGCGGGGGGGGATTTTTCCCGCCAAAGCGGGGAATCCTGGTGACCCGCCCAGACGGGCGGTCGTCTGACCGCACGTGTATGGATCGGGAATTCCAATGCGAAGCATTCATACGAATTCCCCATCCAACAAGGTCTGGTACTACTTTTGTAAAATCCTTACGAATTAACTCCTTCAATTTTGGGATTTAAGGCGTAAGTCTTTTAAGAAGGCATGCTTTGGAGAACTAATAGATGTTAGTTACAATTTGCAAGTCCAAGATTCATCGGGCAACGGTGACAGAAGCTGATTTAAATTATGAGGGGAGCATCGCCATAGATAGAAATCTTATGGATGCCACTGATATTTTGCCCAATGAGAAGGTGCAGGTGCTCAATCTTAACAATGGTGCAAGATTTGAGACCTATGTTCTGGTGGCGGAGGCAGATTCCGGAACTATCTGCTTAAATGGTCCGGCGGCAAGATTGGGAGAGGTGGGAGATATCTTAATCATCGTTTCCTATTGTGACTTGGAATTTGAAGAGGCAAAAAAATACCAGCCTAAAGTAATTTTCGTCGACAAGGAAAATAAGATCATAAAAAAGAAGTAGATGGCCCACCGTTGGTTCGGGGTGCCCTTCAGGGTGCCCTTCGATCCCGAAGATCTTCCTTCGACACCCCGCCTATGGCGGGGGACGAAGTGCAGGATCGAGGGAAATCCCTTCAGGATGAACCCATACCCCGAACCTGCAAATGCGGCGGGGTAAGGGCTTGTCCTGAGGCCGCAGGCTGAAGGGTACCCCGCCACAACGATGTGAGCGGTTGCGCAAGCAAAAGCGATGCATTCAAATCCACCAATAGCTGTAATTTTGGCGGCGGGGAAAGGGGAGAGGATGAAGTCTGATCTGCCCAAAGTGCTTCACAGGCTGGGTGGAAAGCCGATGGTGGAATATGTTATCAAGACAGCTAAAGAAGCAGGGTCAAAAAGAATTGTCCTGGTGGTGGGACATAAATCTGACCAAGCCCGGAACTCTTTGAAACATCTGAAAGTCGAGTTCGTAATTCAAAAGGAGCAGTTAGGAACCGGGCATGCGGTCATGCAGACCAAAGAGCTTCTATCTGATTTTGACGGAGATGTCTTTATTCTCTGTGGTGATGTTCCCCTGCTGAGGGGAGATACTTTGCGAAAACTTCTTAAGGAGCACAGAGAAAAGAAAGCTGTTGCCACAGTTTTGACCGCCATCTTGGACGATGCCACTGGTTATGGAAGAATAATTAGAGATGAAAAAAGGATGGTGCAAAAAATCGTGGAGGAGAAAGACGCTTCTGCCGATCAAAAAAATATAAAGGAGATTAATACCGGAACTTTTTGCTTTGATAAAGCCTCTTTGTTTTCGGTCTTAGAAAAAGTCACCAACGACAACAAACAAGGGGAATACTATTTGACTGATACCCTGAAGCTTTTGCAGGATAAGAAGCTCCCCATCTGGGGGATGGTGGCATCTGATCCTTTAGAAACTTTAGGGATAAACTCATCAGAGGAACTTAAACAAGTGGAGAAGATTCTTATCACCCGACGGTCAAGCCAAACGAAGATTTTGCCTTAGGCGTATAATTTTACACCTGACCGGAGAAGTAATATAACTCAATAAATTGAGCAACTACCGACTGAAGTTTTTTCAAAAGTTACGACAGAAAAATATTGACAGACTCTAAGAAAGACTTTATATTTGTTTTAGCAGATTTGTAAGAGGTGGGAGATTTTAATGGGACAGGCGAATAAAATTTTCCGGCTTTTTGTTATGGGGTTGTTGTTCTGTTTATTCTTGACTTTACCTCAGGCAAAAGCCTCGGATATTAACTCCAGTGAAAAGAATCTTCTGGGAGTCAAATCGAACAACAAGAGCTTAAGCCTTCTTGACCCCGCAAGGCTCAGAATGTGCCATAGTTATACTTTTTCCTATTTCTCCAGTGGCAAAACAAGTGGAAGCCTTGGCCTATATACTACTGCTATAAAATACCAACTATCAAATCCCTTAAGCCTGACTTTAAGTTTAAACTATCTGCATCAACCCCTTTCGGTTTTCGGTCGGAATGATCCGAGAATGAAAAACGCTATTTTGCCCAACTTTCAGTTAAGCTACAAGCCCAACAACAATTTCTCCTTATGGATAAACGTCCTGACCTTTCCTCCTCCGCATGGGTTGGGAAATGAAGATTTCTGGTGGGAACATAAGAGGTGAGGTTTCAATTTTCCGCAGGATTTTTCAGATGCGATGATAGCTTTTCCCGATCAAACTTTTAAAATCAAATAAAAATTAAAAAAGGATCCTTCTTCTCCATATTAAGGATTGCATCCTACTGACGGAATGTTCAAAAAGGACAAAAGAAGAAAGACTTACAGATACTACCGTAGAAAGAGAAGAAAGAAAGTTGGCTTGAGGGCTTACTTGAGCTCCAAGTTGTTGGAGATCTCCATACTTTTCTTGGCTCTCCTTGTTTTGATATATGCCTTTTCGTTTTACAAGAAGTTGAACCAGACTGAGGCGTCCGAATTTGGATCCTGTGGAAAAGAACCAAAAAATTTGGTCTTGGTTCGCACTCAGATTCTGAATGGATGCCCAAAGTCAGCCGGCTCCACAGGAAAAGGCGTGGCTCAAAGAGTGGCAGAAAGGTTGAAGAGGATGAAAGTGAACAACATCGAATATCAGATAGTTGAGATTGTGGATCTGGAGGGTTCTGCATTTAGGGAAAGTTTGATTCTGGATCGTTTGGGAGATCCAAAGAAGGAAGCGCCATCTGAAGTGGCACTTCTTACCGCTGAGGCTTTGGGCATCCACACGCGAAATGTGATATACAAAAAGCTGGAGAATAATTATCAGGCGATTTCATTGACCATAGTAATAGGCGATGACGGAGAAATTCTTTTCCCCTCAAGTTGAATAAGCATAAGGATTGATCAATTTTAAAATCACACAAAAATTAAAAATAAAAAAAGGAGGAAAAAAACCATTTGAAAATGACACCCAGGAGATTGGCACACTTAGCAGGCGAATTTGCACTGGAGAAAAAAGCCTTCGATGTAACGATATTGGATTTGCGTAAGCTCTCATCGGTGTGTGATTTCTTCGTAATCTGTTCAGCCAGTGTGGAGGTTCATGCCAAAGCCATAGCGGACTGGATCATCGAAAACCTTCAGAAACAGGGAATACGCTTTTGGCACAATGAGGGATATCAAGCCTGCAGATGGATTCTTCTGGATTATGTGGACGTGGTGATACACATATTTATTCCCGAGGTGAGAGAGTTTTATGCTTTGGAGAAGCTATGGGGGGATGCTAAGATAGAAGAGGTCTCCGAAGAGAAGATAGCCCGGAAAAACCTTGGATCTAAAAAATCCGATTCCTCTCCATATTAGTCGCTTGAAAAATTTTTGAAAATACGAGAATTTCAAACACTTAATGAGGTTGGCATAATGAAACCTAAGAGAAGAGAATACAAAAAGAAAAAAAAACAGATTAAACTCCGAAGGGAGAGGTCGATATAATTAACTGAAAGAGAAGGTAAAGAAAAATTAAGTTCGAGGGTTACTTTGTTCTTTCAGGGATAAAAAATCCATCTGAGTCTTGCCCAGAGGATAGATTCAATCTGAAAAGTTAAATCTTATTACGCGGGCTGGGAAACTTTTCCCATGGATTCTGCGGACGGATTAAAAGAAATGAGCGGAATCTAAAGGGAAAGCCTCAAATCACCACAAATTTTCTTCGTTTGTACTTTTTCACAACAGGCAAACGAGTTTCAACCAAAATTTTCTCAGAAGAGACGTTTTAGAAAAAGAACTCTTTCAACACAAAAGGAAAGGTGAGAGCATATGGACATTGTAGAACTTAAAAGCAAAACCGTGTCGGAGCTTTTAAATTTGGCGGACGAGTTGGGAATACCCAATGTTTCCAACTTGAGAAAACAGGAGGTGATCTTCAAGATTCTGGAGGCGAAGACTGAGAAGGATGGTTTCATCTTCGCGGAAGGGGTTTTAGAGATTCTTCAGGAAGGCTATGGATTCTTGCGATCTCCAGACTACAACTATCTTCCGGGACCTGATGATATCTATGTTTCTCCCTCTCAGATAAAGCGTTTTGATTTAAGAACCGGAGACACCCTCTCCGGGCAGGTGAGACCTCCCAAGGAGAATGAGAAGTACTTTGCTTTGCTCAAGATAGAGGCGGTGAACTTTGAAAATCCTGAGGTAGCCAAGCACAAAGTATTGTTTGACAACCTTACTCCGCTTTATCCAGAGAAGAGGATAAAGTTGGAGACCGGTCCGGAGGATGTTTCCATGCGGATCATGGATATGATGACCCCTCTCGGCAAAGGGCAACGCGCCCTGATTGTTTCTCCACCCAAGGCGGGCAAGACTATGCTTCTTCAGAAGATTGCCAATAGCATCACCACCAACCATCCAGAGATGAAACTGATCGTGCTCCTCATAGATGAAAGACCGGAGGAGGTCACCGACATGAAAAGATCAGTCAAAGGGGAGGTGATCAGTTCCACCTTTGACGAGCCAGCCGATCGTCACGTGCAGGTAGCGGACATGGTACTGGAGAAATCGAAAAGGTTGGTGGAGCATGGACAACATGTGGTGATTCTCCTAGATTCCATCACCCGCTTAGCCAGGGCAAATAATGCGGTGGTACCTCACAGTGGAAAGATACTCTCCGGAGGAGTAGACTCCAACGCATTGAAAAATCCGAAAAGGTTCTTCGGCGCTGCCAGAAACATAGAGGAGGGAGGTAGTTTAACCATCATCGCCACTGCCATAATAGAGAGCGGAAGCAGAATGGATGAGGTGATCTTCGAGGAGTTCAAAGGAACCGGCAACATGGAGATGGTTTTAGACAGAAGGCTTTCCGATCGTCGCATTTTCCCCGCCATGGATATAAATCGCTCCGGCACCAGAAAAGAGGAGCTTCTGCTCGTTCCGGAGGACCTCAACAAGATATGGATTTTAAGAAAATTCTTAAACGAGATGAATTCTGTAGAGGCCATGGAATTTCTGCTTGATCGCATTAGAAAAACCAAAAATAACGCTAAATTCTTAGAGTCGATGAAAGATTAAAAATCTTTTTTTACTGATTTGGTTTACCCAAAATCCAGCACCTAAATTTTCTCTCACACGGCTTGCCGCAGGGCAATTGTTAGTTGACTCAAATGAGATACTGGATTAGGATTCCTTCCATGTATTCGGATAAAATCCTGAAAGTAACCAATTGTCTCTTTTTCTAATTTTTCGCAGGATCGGTTCCTTGCCTGATGGGGGGAAATACAAACTTTTCCCCCACGTTAATTCATGTGAGGATTAAATTACACTGCAAAGCGGCCGACTGTAACATCCGAGTTTGTCCTGCCCTTCGTCCCGCATTTCGCCCTGGGACTCAGTCCAAGAGAAGGGCTTGTCTGGACGAAAAAGTTTGGAAAAGATTATCATACCTTGTGATTGAAAGGTAGACCTTAGCCAAAAAAAGAATTCGCCTGTAATGCCTCATTGGCGCAAATAGTCGGCAAATCACTTGCTAAATTCCATAAAAAGATTATATTGATTGTGTAATCTGGAGATTGAAAGAGTCTCTTCAGATGGCGAAGAGTTCTTTGTCCAAAACCCAGAATTGCGATTCTTTAAGGAAGCACCATGAGAAACTCAAAGACAAAAGGATTAAGAGAGGAGGCGCCCAAATGAAAGTGGTATATAAAGAGAGAACCAGAATAATGGTGATATCTTTGAGTGTCCTGATCTTTATTTCGTTAGCTTTTTTCGATGTTTCTGCCAGATCGAAAAAAGAAGTAGGAGACAAAAGAAAGGCTGAATCCATTCATAACTTGAAACCAGCTTTGCCAAATGCCCAGCAGAGGGTCCACCGGGTGCCGGATGTGCAGGCGTGTATGACCAACTGGGGATTAATAGGAAGTCAAATGAGAGACTTGACTGAATCTTTAGGTGGTTGCTTCAATCCTCATCCTGAAGTGGAGTTGCCGGCTCCATCCTTCGAATATCCTCCGGGATCAGGACTGGAATACTTGTTCATGGGTGGCATATGGATTGGTGCGAAAATAAATGACAACGTTTATACCTCGTTGGGATGCGATGGCTGGCAATGGATCTATGAATTATGGCCGGAGGCTGGTTGGGCAGGTGTTATCCAGGAGGCAAGTGTTCTCTCAAACGTCCCGTGTTATTCTCCGGATGCGGTATCCCAGCAAGACATAATTGCGGTCTATACTGATACGTCTGCGGATATACCCTTGTCTCCTTGGCCCATAGATCCCTGGGATGATCGAAAACATTTCCCCTTGAATGTAAGGGTGACTCAAAAAAGCTATTCCTGGGACATAGAAGGTTATGATAAGTTTATCATCACCGAGTATACCATCGAAAACATAGGTAGTTATCTTTTATCTGAAGTATACATTGGATTCTATATGGACGCTGATATTCAGCATATTGATGAGTATCCTTATGGTCCCTATGGTGCCCAGGATGACATAACCGGCTTTTTAAAGAGTTTTGAGGTTTCTCCGGGCGATACCCAGGAGGTTGATATTGCGTGGATAGCAGATAACGATGGTCATGGAAGACAGGGCGAACTGATATGGACTGAGTTCAGTCCCCGTAGTGTCTTAGGGGTGAAAGTTTTGCATACGCCCAATCCGGATTTGCAGATTTCCTATAATTGGTGGATTTCCCATACGTCTGGGCATCCCAAAGATTGGGGACCCTGGATAGCATCCAACCAGGCAGTATGGGAAAGCATGAATCCGTATGGATCAGGTAATCTCTTCCCCGATTACGTACTGGGCACCCCCGGTGGTGACGTCTCCAAGTACTTCATCATGTCCAATGGCGAAATCGATTATGATCAGATTTATTCTTGCGTGTGGCCAGATGAGCATCCAGAGGAAGGCTGGCTTCCCCCCAATGAGCCGGAGTGTGCTAATTTAGCCAATGGATATGACACCCGTTATCTTTTTTCTTTTGGTCCATTTGACCAGATTGCTCCTGGAGAAAGTTTGATTTTCGCTGTGGCTTATGTCATTGGCGAGAGTTTGCACGTGGATCCTCTTAATTTGTACAATAACCCGAATATGATCGATCCCGACGCTTACTATGCCAACTTGTATTTTGGTGATCTGGTCAACAATGCCTTGATGGCGGAAAAACTGTATCATGATATGACATTTAATGATCCACCTGATTCTTTTTCTTTGCTCTATCCTCCGAATAAAGCTTTCACCCCACGGAAAGTCCGTTTTGACTGGGAGACCGCCACTGATCCGAATCTATTCGATCAGGTCAGATATGACCTTTACGTCAGCACCGCATACCAATTCCCTCCGGATCAGACCACCATTGACGCCGATTTGGTGGCAAGCGAACATACAAAAATTCTGGATTACGGAACTTATTATTGGAAGGTTAAAGCCAAGGATAACCGTGGAGGGGAGAGGTGGTCTAACCACATCAAATACTTTATGGTTACAGGGATGCGTCATTTGCCCATAGGAGACTTAAATTCGGATGGCTTTATTGATATTGGGGATGTGGTTTTTTCCATCAACTATCTTTACAAATCAGGCCCGGCTCCCGATCCTTTGGAAATCGGAGATTGTAATTGTGACGGAGTGGTTAATCTGGGTGATGTGGTCTATTTGATCAACTATCTGTTCAAAGGTGGAGCACCACCTTCCTGTTAGTCCCGCAAAAAGTCTTTAGTTATCGAAGTTCCGGACGAATCTCTGTCTTAAAGGTTCGGTTTGTGTGAGCGGAATCGAACTTTTGTGTTATTCCTATGTGTCTATTCATTAAAATAGTCATCCCGATTTTCATTGTATCTTAGACTTACCTTCCTGGGATAGGCCGGTTTTTTCCTCGCCGTAGAAGCAAAAGAATCGCCTAAAAGTGTATGTTTTGTATTTGGTCTCTACAAGAGAAATGAATTTTTTCCTTGACTTAATTAAAGCATTATGCTAAATTAGCAAAACTCAGGGGGTGAGTGACGTTGGCGTTAAGCTTTTGAAGCTCGACTTTGAGAACAATATGATCTTTAAATCATTTTACGCTTGCCGAACGGATCTGGGATTTAAGAAACAATGGTTTAATTTTACCCCCCCTAAAGAACACGTGTAATCAAACCTTCTGGGATGAACTATCTCTGAAGGTTTTTTTGTTTGGTTAAAAAAGATATGAATAAAGCACGTCACATATTTTTTGAATCAAAATCGACGGTTCTCTTCTTGATATTTCTTTTTGTTCTTCTCTTCTTATTTACGTCATCTTCCATTATAGCAGAAGAAACGTCTGAAGTTGAGGGAGAGGCTCCCGTGGCAGTTGAAGCTCCTCCTGCTTCTCCCACCAACGTGTCCGCCAAAGATATCCCCAATGACAAAGGGGGCGCTGTCACCATAAGCTGGGAGAAATCCGCGGATGACGGCGCAGGAGCGAATAACGTGACCGGATACGAGATTCTCAGATCCACAACCAGGGATCAGGGTTTTGAACATATCGGAGGCACCGCACCCGGCGCCACCATGTTTTCAGATAGCGACACACGGAATAAGGTGAGATATTTTTACACAATCAGAGCACTCTCGCCCTTCGGAATATCCGAATCGCTGCCGAGCAACCCGGCTTTCTCCAAAGTACAATGGTTCAATTTCGGCAGGCTGACCCTCTTTCTCCTGGCGGTGATAATCGGGTTCGCCATCTTCTATTTCATAAGCAAGGCCAAAGCTGGCAAGGAGCTTTATATCAGGAAGATCGCCGGACTGGAGGCCGTAGATGATGCGGTGGGCCGGGCAACCGAGATGGGTCGGAAGATATTCTTCATACCGGGCATCATGGACATGGACAGCATGCAGACCATTGCCGGCGTCACCATCTTGGGAAGGGTGGCTAAGCTGGCGGCTGAATATGAGGCCAAACTGGAGGTGCCGGTCTCAAGATCTTTGGTCATGGTCACTTGCAGAGAGACGGTAAAGGAAGCATACCTTAATGCCGGAAGACCGGATGCTTACAACGACAACATGGTTTACTACCTGACCGATGATCAGTTTGGCTACGCCGCCGCCCTGGGCGGGCTCTTTATCAGGGAAAGGCCAGCGGTTGTTTTCCTTCAGGGTCAGTTTTATGCAGAATCATTGATCTTAGCTGAGACCGCCAATCTGGTGGGAGCTATCCAGATCGCCGGGACGGCCATGCCGTCTCAGCTTCCCTTCTTCGTGGCCGCCTGCGATTACACCTTGATCGGAGAGGAGCTTTTTGCGGCCTCGGCTTATCTTTCCAAGGATCCCAAGCTACTGGGGAGCCTTAAAGGCCAGGATGTGGGCAAATTCATCTTCCTTCTGGTCATCCTGGTGGGGGTGGTCTTTCTTACCTTGAATTCAGTTCTGGGTTTGAACCTGCCTAATTTGGCGACGATTTTCTAAGAAGGATTGTAGGAGAGTTATATGCGAAGAGAAGTTCCCTTAGTTTTGACCGCCGTGGTAGGACTCACCATGATAATATCCCACTTTATTCCCCCCTTGAATATACTGAAGGACCTGTTCGAAGATTGGTTCTTCATCATAGCCGCATTTGCCATATATCTGGGGGTCCTGAATCTGCTGAGGGTCAACGCAGACAAGATATACAAGAAGCAGGCCGATGCGCCCTTTGGCCTGGTGGTGATCTTTGGATTTCTGGTGATAACCATACCCGGACTGTTTTTCTCCGGAGGCAGATCCTTTTCCGATCCGGGCACACCCTTCTACTATCTTTACATCCATGTGTATTACCCTCTGTCTGCCACCATGTTCGCTCTTTTAGCTTTCTTTGTCGCTTCCGCCTCTTATCGGGCTTTCCGGGCAAGAAGCGTGGAAGCCACCATGCTTTTGGTGGCGGCCTTTATCTTAATGTTGGGTCGTGTTCCTATCGGAGACTGGATCACCGCCTGGCTTCCCCAAGGATATAGGCTGGGAGAGTGGGCAGACTGGATCATGGACTTCCCTCAGACCGCGGGACAGAAGGCGATCATGATAGGCATAGCCTTAGGCGTGGTCTCCTCGGCGCTGCGGGTGATTCTGGGACTGGAGAGAGCATACATGGGCGGGGAGTAGATAAGGATGAATCAAGAAAACAGGCAGGAAGAGAAAAGCTTCTGGGAGAAGCTGCTGGCCATCGATCGCAGGATCATATTCCTCTTCATCGTCGTAGCTGTTGCCTTGCCTTTGTTTTTCAAAGTATCCATGCGTATACCGGTGACTCCGGTGGCGCAGGGGACTTACGAGGCAATTGAAAGCCTTCAGCCTGGATCGAAAGTATTGGCTTCCTTCGACTATGATCCCGGTTCCATGCCTGAGCTTCAGCCTATGGCCGAGGCATTCTTCAGGCATTGTTTCAGAAACGATTTGAAGGTGATCATCATGGGCTTGTGGCCCCAGGGACCCCTTCAGGCGAACATAGCATTGGAGGAGGTATTCCAGGACAAGGACGTAAAGGCCAAGAATCTGCAGTACGGGATAGACTATGTCAATTTGGGATTCACCGCGGGCAACGAGGTGGTGATCGATCGGATGGGTCATAGTTTCGAGGAATCCTACCCCAAAGATGGGTATGGAACCCCGATTGGGGAGATCCCTTTGATGAGGGGCGTCAGAAACTATGATAACGTTGACTTGATATTCAGTCTTTCCGCCGGGTATCCGGGAACGCAGGAATGGGTGCAATACGGGGTGGATGTGTTTCACGTCAAGCTGGCGGCAGGCAACACCGCGGTTCAAGCTCCGGGCATGTATCCCTACGTTCAGACCGGGCAGCTCTCTGGAGTTCTGGGGGGAATGAAGGGTGGGGCCGAATACGAGACCCTCTTGGGGATACCGGGAAGAGCGGTGAGATACATGTTCTCTCAGGCCGTAGCCCATGCGGTGATCTGTTTGTTTATAATTATAGGTAATCTGGCTTTCTTCGCATCGAAGAAAAGGAAGAGGTCTTAGCTGGAGGTTGGAAGATGAGTGGAGAAGTTGTGGGAGTGTGGATCGGTGCTATTTTGACTCTGGGCATTTTCAGCTTTCTATATAAAGATAATCCCTTTTATAAATTTTCCGAAGCTCTGTTTGTAGGGGTATCAGCCGGCTACTGGTTTGTGGTCACTTTCTGGCAATACTTTCTGCCGAAGCTGATCGACAACCTGGTCTTGGCTTACACGTTGCTGACGGTCGAGGGGAAGATAGATTACCACTGGGTGTACGTTTTGGGGGGTGGTCTGGGAGTTTTGATGCTGCTCAGGCTTCTGCCCAGCGTGGGATGGCTATCCAGATGGTCTTTGGCCTTCATCGTCGGAACCACAGCCGGACTGCAGTTCACCCGTTATCTGGAAAGCAACGGGATAATCCAAGTAAAGGGAACCATCCTGCCTTTGATCGTAGGGGGAAATCTTAATACCACCATCGGCAACATAGTCATCGTTGTGGGAACGTTCTGTGGTTTGATATACTTCTTCTTCTCCAAGGAGCACAAAGGTGCCTTCGGAGGAGCCGCCCGGGTAGGTGTCTGGTTTTTGATGATTACCTTTGGAGCGCTATTTGGATACACGGTGATGAGCCGTATGTCCCTTTTGATAGGAAGGATGGACTTTCTGTTCAGCAACTGGCTGGGCTTGATTGGATGAGTTGTTTAGAGGTCTGTCAACGGATTAGACGGCTGGGTCAACGGATGAAACGGACAGAACGGATGAAATCCGTTGAATCCGCTGCATCCGTTGACAGCTTTGTCAAGGAGTTGAGATGAAAAAGAAACGTGTTTTCTCCAGCAAGGTTTTGCTAATTCCATTTCTTGTAATTCCTCTTCTATTCTTAGGGTTTTGTGTCTCTTCAGCTCAGGAGGAGGGAGAGACTGAGGTTTTGGAAGAAACTCTGGCACAAGCTCCCTCGCCTCCCACCGAGGTAGAAGCTTCTGACACTCCCAATGATAACGGGCATTCTATCACCGTCACCTGGAAGCTTTCCGCAGACGATGGAGCCGGACGGAATAACGTGGTGTCCTATGAGGTGCTTAGATCCGACTCCCCAGATGGTGAGTTCGAGGTGCGAGGGTTAGCCCCTGCTGGAGAGAACACCTTTGAGGATAAGGGGGCCAAGGAAAAAGAAGATGCCAACTATCTTCCTCCGCACAAGGATTTCTACTATAAGGTTAGGGCCAGGGGAGACGGACTCTTCTCCGATTCGGAGGTTTCCTTGCCGGCTCATGCATCCGGCCAGTGGTATCACACCGGCAAAACTCCGGTGGTAGTGGCGGTGATTGCCTTCTCGACTTTTGCCCTTATTTTTATCACCTTGGCCCGGAAAGGGAAAAAGCTTTATGTCCGTCCTCTGGCCGGGATTGAAGCGGTGGATGAAGCTATAGGTAGAGCCACAGAGATGGGTAAGCCCATTCTATATATTTTAGGGTTGGGCAGTGCGGATATGATAGCCACCATAGCCTCCTTTACCATCTTAAGCCGGGTAGCCAAGAAGGTGGCGGATTATCAAACTCAGATTTTGATTCCCTGTTGTGATCCCATAGTTATGGCGGTGGCGCAGGAGACGGTAAGAGCGGCCTATTTGGAATCAGGCAGGCCGGATCAGTATAAAGAAGAGAACATATATTATCTGACCTCCATGCAGTTCGCTTATGTGGCCGGGGTAAATGGGATCATGCTCAGGGAAAAACCGGCCACCAACTTCTACCTGGGGAAGTTCTACGCCGAGTCGCTGCTTTTAGCTGAGACCGGTTCTTTGGCCGGCTCTATCCAGATTTCAGGCACGGATGAGATCGCTCAGATTCCCTTCTTTGTGGCAGCAACAGACTATACCCTGATCGGGGAGGAGCTTTATGCGGCCTCAGCCTATCTGGGAAAAGAGCCGATTCTTTTGGGAACCTTGAAGGGTCAGGACTGGAGCAAGGCCGTGGTCATGATCGCTTTAATCCTGGGTGCTCTGGCAGCCACTTTTAATTTCCAGTTTTTCTTGAACTTGTTTGCAGTGCAGCTCTAATTAGGAGATAAAAATGCGCAGAACATTGCCTATCGCTGTCGTTGCCGGTGTCGGCTTCTTCATGTTGATTCAGTACTTTATCCCCCTGGAAGAGTTTGAAACGTTATATGAGTGGGCTTTAGATTGGACCATGGTGATCGGCTGTTTTGCCATGGCTTTAGGTTTGTATAGCCTGACCAACATGATGGTGACCAAAGTTAGGAGAAAAGCAGAAGGCTGGGGATACAGCCTGGTGGCCCTGGTGGGGCTGTTCGTCATGGTGTTCGTTGGCTTGGTTCCACACTATCAGGATAGCCTCAAATACGGCACTCTTTTCATGGACATCTTCGAATATATTTACATTCCCATACAGGCGGCTATGTTCTCGCTTTTGGCTTTCTATATCGCCTCTGCTGCCTACCGGGCCTTCAGAGCCCGAACCGTTTTAGCTACTATCCTGCTCGTCTCGGCAATAATAATCATGCTAAGACTGATCCCCTTAGGTCCTCTGTCCGCTATAAATCAATGGATGGTTAACTTTATCTTAACAGTGCCCAATATGGCAGCTAAAAGAGCTTTCTGGCTGGGGGTGGGTTTGGGAGCGACTGCTACTGCCCTGAAGATCATGTTAGGAATTGAGAGAGGCTATATGGGAAGAGATTGAGGAGGAGAGATGACCTTTTATGAAAGGATGATGAATTTAGATAGACGCTGGGTCTATCTGGTGATAGGGGTGGTGGTAGTGGTGACCGCGATCTGGTCTTTTGCGGTCCCACTCTACGTCACCCCGGAGGCAAGGAGCGTGTATGATTTTGTGGATGGGTTGGTGCCGGGAGAGGTGTTGATGATCGGGGTAGACTATGCTCCAGAGGTCATGGCTGAGCTTCATCCCATGTCTTACGCCATAACCAGGCAGTGCTTTGCCAAAGACGTAAAGCTTTTGCTCTGTTGTTTGCATCAAAACGGGCCGGGTATGGTGGAGCAAGTAGTGGCCCAGGTGGCTGAAGAATACGGAAAAGTCAATGGAGTCGACTATGTCTATTTGGGATACAAACCCTATCCGGGAATCACCATATTAGCTATGGGACAAAACTTCAGGATTCCCTTTCCTGAGGACTACTACGGCACCCCGCTGGATTCTTTACCCATGATGAGAAATATGACTAATTTTGACAATGTGAAAGCGATAATCAATATCTCAGGAGGCAGTGGAACGGAATATTGGATAAATTATGCTAACGGACGCTACAATGCCAAGCTGGCCATAGGGGTGACCGGAGTTATGACTGCGGACTATTATCCTTTTTTGCAATCCGGACAAATCTTTGGCCTCATCGGGGGGATGAAGGGTGCCGCAGAATATGAGTATCTGGCTGAGAAGGGCGGATATATCACCCGAGAGAAAGATCAACTGTGGGCATCCAAAAGCATGCCCATCCAGACCACCACTCACATAGTGATAATACTATTCATAGTCATTGGAAACGTTGGATATTTCATGTCAAAAAGAAAAAAATAGGAAAAACCATGGGAACAGCAGAACTGATCTGGAATGGGGTGGCTGCCCTTTTGGTACTGTGTATTTACTCCTTTCTGTATAAAGATAACCCTTTCTATAAATTCGCTGAGCATCTGGTGGTAGGGGTGTCAGCCGGCTATTTCGCCATGATTTTATATTACAACGCCTTTCTGCCCAAGCTTATCAACCCCTTAAGAGCGGGGCAGTATTGGTACATCATTCCCGGAATACTGGGGTTGTTGATGTGGGCTCGTTTCTCCAAAAAATGGCAGTGGCTCTCCCGACCAACTTTGGGTTTCGTTATCGGGAGTGGGGCCGGACTGGCCATCCCTTTATATTTGCAAAACTACGTGATCAGACAATTGAGCGCGACCATGCTTCCGGTCGGCTTTACCAGTTGGCCTCTGATAACCAATGTAATGATAATAATCATGGTGTTCTGTGCCTTAACCTACTTCTATTTCTCCAAGCAACACACGGGGGCCTTTGGCGTAGCAGCCAAATTCGGCATCTGGACCCTGATGGTGGGTTTCGGTGCAGGATTCGGCATGACGGTTATGGGCAGGGTGGCCCTTTTGGCGGAGAGGGTCATCTTCCTGCGGGATTACATGGTTCAGCTATGGGGCGCTCTGTTTTAGTCCCTGCTACTTAATCCATCCCAGGAACGGTGACCATGCCCATCATCTCTTCAGCCGCAGTGGAAAATCCAATCTAATAATGAAATTTTTTCCTTCCCACACAAACTTAAAATCTAATCTTTTTGTCAAAGCTTTATTTCTCTCTCTTTGTTTTCTCTTAATCGATTCCTCTTTGTCTTTCGCTCAGGAGGATCTCTCCGAAAGCTGGTTCAATCCTAATCGGGTGAACATGCTCATCTTTCTGACTTTCTTCTTCGCGGTCATAATCTACTTCATCCAGCGGGCCAAGAAGGGAAAGAGCCTGTTTATCAGACGCATCGCCGGATTGGATGCTATCGAGGAGGCGGTGGGGAGAGCCACCGAGATGGGCAGACCGGTGCTTTTCGTGCCGGGGATCGAGGATGTGAATCAGATCCAGACGATTGCGGCTATGATAATCTTAGGCAATGTAGCAAAGATGGTGGCGGCATACGATATCCCGTTATTTGTCCCTATATGCAGACCATTTGTGGTTCCGGTGGCGGAGGAGAGGGTAAAAGAAGGATATGCGGCTGCGGGCAGACCGGATGCCTACAACAGGGATAACGTTCGCTATATATCCGATGAGCAGTTTGCCTATGCGGCTGGGGTGCAGGGGATAATGCTTCGGGATCGCCCCATGGCTAATTTGATGTTCGGTTCATTTTTTGCCGAATCTTTGATGTTAGCCGAGACTGGATTCTTAACCGGAGCCATCCAGGTGGCAGGTACGGCTAACATTCACCAGCTTCCCTTCTTTGTGGTGGCCTGTGACTACACCATAATTGGTGAAGAGCTTTTTGCCACCAGCGCCTATCTTTCCAAGGAGCCCAAGCTTTTGGGAAGCCTGAAAGGATCGGATTTAGCCAAAGCCATTATAATAGGACTATTGGCTTTGGGAGCGATTTTGGAAACTTTGGGGATAACCCAATTCACCCGCTGGTTTTTCATAGAATGAAATGGTTATGAGCAAAGCAGATCAGCTTTTTCGGTTCTTCTCTGCTTTAGTGGGTAAAATTCTTAATAAGAAAATGATTCGTAATGATTTAATGAGTTGATAGTTTGAAAACCTCACCCCCTATCCCCCTCTCCATTTCATGGAGAGGGGGAACAAAGGGGGAGAGGTAAAAGAAAGCCTGTGGTTTTCTTTTTGGTGCAAATAATATAAGCTAATGCATTAGCAACTCTTTTGGAGAAGACCCACTTTTTTTAAATTAGTGTCCTATGCGACGTGAGATACCCATAGCCATCTGCTTTTTAGTCGGCATTTCCTTTATACTGGAATATTTCATCCCTCACAAGCAGATCCTCTCCATCTTCGAGACCATTCGGATGTGGGCAATAATCGTTATTGCCTTTGCCTACGTGCTGGGGATTGCCAATCTGATAAGAATCAACTCTCACGTCATACAGAGAAAAGGGAGAGACTGGCCCTATAAGATAATCTTGGTGGCAAGTTTGTTTTTCATGATTACGGTGGGGATTATCTTCGATATTCTGGGAATCGGCTTGGGTGGGATCGGAGAGGGAACTATCTTCGGTTGGGTTTACTTCCATGCCCAGTATCCTTTGCAAGCAACCATGTTTTCTCTTTTGGCGTTTTTCATTGCCTCAGCGGCGTTTCGCGCTTTCAGGATAAGAACCTTTCAGGCCTCACTTCTGGCAGTGACCGCCATTCTGGTGATGATCGGAAGAGTGCCGGTGGGTGAAAGCCTGTGGGCAAGTTTCCCGGACTTTACCGAATGGATAATGAACGTTCCCCAATTGGCAGGGAAGAGAGCCATCATGATCGGCGCCGCGCTGGGAGCTATCTCCACCGCCTTAAAGGTCTTAACCGGACTGGAGAGAACATATCTGGGAGGGGAATAGAAATAAGATATGAGATTTGAGAGCTGAGATTTGAGAAAAATTCTTTTGGTTTCGGATTGTTGGTCGATATTTCATGACCTGCAGTGCAAAGAAGGAAAAGTCAATATCTTGTGAGGAAGGAATGGTGAAAAAGATACTGGAGAAACTGGAGAGGCTGGATCGAAGGATCATATTCATCTTCATCTTTTTGGCAATTATCGTCCCTCTACTTTTGCCGATGAATTTGGACTTTTCCGTCACCGCACCGGTTCAGAGCTTTTATGATGCCATAGAATATCTTCCCCCTGAATCCAAGGTGTTGGTCTCATGCGACTATGATCCCGGTTCCATGCCTGAGCTTTTTCCCATGAACCTGGCGGTGTTCCATCATCTGTTATCCCGCGGTCATAAGGTTATCGTCATGCAGCTGTGGGCTACGGGAACTCTTTTGGCCGAACGTGCTATGACCGAAGTTCTGGAGGATTTCCCTGATAAAAAGTATGGTGAGGATTGGGTTAATTTGGGATTCAAGG
>CAYOFL010000031.1:13344-33109 GCA_964403165.1 uncultured Ignavibacteria bacterium | reverse complement strand
GAAGAAGATGTTGCTTCTTAAATAGGTCAACGGATTGGTCAACGGACTCGTCCTGAAGGCTTTGCCTGAAGGATTAAGCGGATAGAACGGACAAATCGGTCAAACGGACTCGTCCTGAAGGCTTTGCCTGAAGGATTGAACGCCCAGACGGGCTCAGACGAGCCCCCGTCTGGGGGCGTCCGTCTGGACGGATAAAACGGATGAGAGAGGGCAGGAGATATAATCTCCTGCCCTTTTTTGTTTCTTCGATTCTTCACGTTGAAATGTAGAGGAAACCTTCAGGCTCCATAAACGGATTTTGTAGTGGCTTATCGCAGGCTGAAGCATGCGGCTACCATTGTTATTATCACTCCTTTGGCAAAGGTAAGAAAAACGGACGGAAGAATAATTCCCGTCCGCTGTTCATGAATCCTGTAGGTCGAACATGCCTGCCAGCCATGGGTCGAAGACCTGTTCGACAAAGTTCCTTTCGTGTAGCCCCGCCTTTGGCGGGATTTTCAACCACCGCCTTTGGCGGGGCACAGCGGCATCCTTCGACACTGAGTCTTCCTTCGACCCTGAGGTCTCAGGACCGAAGGGCAGGACGAAGTGTAAAGCCTCTGCTACGCGCTCAAACATGCTTCAAGGAGCAAAAAAACGGGCGGTCAATACGCCGCCCGTTTTCTAACAGGTCAATTGATTCGGTGATGCTACCAGGAGAGAAGCGATTTCAATTCGGATGGGGTGAAGTCGCTCTTTCCCTCATCGGAGATGTGGATGGCTTTGCCGTGTAGCAGGAAAATGACCTCATCTCCCAAAGCAAAGAATCTTCCCACCTGGGGGACCTTGCTCAAAAGCTCGAAATACGCTTCTGAGAGGTTTTTCACTTTTATCGCCTCGATTTTGCCCTCATATTCTGAGTCCACCCAGAGCCCGTTTTTGTTGAAAAACGTCCTGTTGCCAATCTGAGCTATCTTAGTTATTCTTTGCTCTCTCCCTTCGGCATCTATATAGATTTGAGGAGCTTGCGCCGCCTCACTAATTGTTCTTAAAGCTTTGGCTTGACGCACTGCTCCTTCCCCTACTCGCTTCTTGAATCTCCCTATTAAGTTCTCTGCCGCCTGGGGCGCTAACTCGTGAGCCGCCAATTTATAATCCGCATCCACCAGAAAGGAGGTATATTCAGTGATAATACCATATTTTTTGGATAGTCTCACCACCTCATCCACCAGTTCCTGGCTGTGACCATGAAGCCTTATTTGATCGATCAAATATCCGATCCTTCTGGTTGCCCAGAGCCGGGGGATGAAGTCGTTTTTATGGTTAGGTGAAAAACTTACCTCATAGGTGAATTTCCGGGTGCTCCCCCGGGTAGATCCAGTCAACGTCACTCTATCATGACCACCATTTTTGTATTTGCCCAGCACCAGAAGTTGCGAACCCTTGAAGATGTCAGGAAGCTCTTGGGGATAGAGATCATAAACTTCCACATTGCTAAACAAAAGCTTAATATCCGTTAGAATGGGATGAGACACCTTCTTGTAGAAGCTGGAGACCTTTACCTCGATATCCTCAGATGGGCGGACGTAATCGGAGGTGGCGTGATTATCCTGAGCCAGCCGATCCAAAAGACGGGTGTTCACGTCATAGCCCACTCCAAATACAAATATCCTGGTTGAGGATTGATTCGCTCCCTTCACATTTTTCAGAATGGTGTTTATATCTGTCTGCCCTACTGTAGGCAGACCGTCGGTCAAAAAGATAATGAAAGAAGCTCCGCTGGCATCTTCGATTTGCTCCAGACCGGTGAGGAGGGCATCATTTATGTTGGTCCCCCCGTCTGCCTCACACCTGTCCACAAAGCTGAGAGCTTCTGAGATATTCTCCTGCTTTGCCCGAACCAAGCCACTTTTAAAGCCGTTGATCTGATCATCGAAATCGATTAGGTTGAACCGATCTCCCTCATTCAGGCTGTTCAAGCAGAAAGACAAAGCACCTTTGGCTTGTTTTATCTTCTCTCCTTTCATGCTCCCCGAGGTGTCGAGAAGGAAGATAATGTTCTTGCTGGAAGTCTTATCCGCGGGAACCTTCACCTGGGGAGAAATCATAGCCAAAAAATAACCCTGATGTTCTTCATCTTCAAAGGGGAGAAGAGAAAAACCGATGTCCTTCTCTGAAACGGTATAATAAAGGAAGAAATCCTTATCCGGGCGGGTATTTTCCTCCACGTAGGTTATCTTAGCATGGTGATCGTTTTCCTTTTCAATTTTAATATTATGCGAAGGCGAGTAGATGCTTTTAATGGGCGTTTTCGAATCTATGTTAACGGTGAGCTTCACGCTCTGCAAGGGGTCTTTGGAGAATTTCTCCGTGTTTAAGGTATAATGATAGCCGCATATTCCTCCGTCTAACTTAAGAACTTCAGAATAATAGAGTTTGATGCGGGTCTGCCCATGAGCCGGAATAGGATAGACTGATGCTTTAAACATTCCATCCTTGAAATACTCTAAAAGGGCGGGGTCTTTTTTTCTGCGAACGATGTCTTGATAGATTCTTCGGGCTTCATTTTTATCCAAGATTTTCCCTTTGATCTCTTCGCCTCCCACGAACATAGAGAACTTGGAGATGGAAGCATCCACCGGTATGGGAAAGATGTAAGTCCCCTCGATGTCACGATGATAGTTGTTTATGAAAACCTGATCTACTGCTGTCTGAGCAACCTGGTTGTGGATCTTTATGTCCACATGATGATATTTTATGGACAGATTAGGGGGAAAGGGCTTGTCAGGATGCGGTGGCATGGGAATGATGAAACCGTCAGCCAGCGCAACTTTGCTGAAGAAGACCACCAGAATCAGGCTTGTGCCAAGTATTCTTTTCATGACTGATCTCCTTTTCAAAAAAGGCGTTTAAGGTTTAAGGTTTAAAGTTTACTGCCTACTGCCTACTGTCATCCTTTATACAAGTCATGAAAAGAAATATTCCTAAAAAATTTTCATCTTTGCCTCAATGCCTTTATTTTTTCAATTCTGTTACTTAAATTGTCCTTGACTGTCGGATCTTTGATCTGCTCAAGATATTCTTCCATAAGTTTTAAACCTTCGGAAATGAGTGTGGTATCCTGGCTAAGCTTTGCCAGAAGGTAGTATGCGGTTGCTATCTGCAGATATCCTTGTTTGGACAACGAGTCGATGGGGTTTTTCTTGATATGTGCTCTCCAGACTTGTATCACTCTGATTAGCGTGTCCGCATGCATTAGTGTGTCAGCCTCTCGTAGGTCGGGAATTGAATTGCCGTTCACGGAGTAACCAGCAATCGGCAAAGGGGCTCGGAAGCCAACAAAACCAACCTGCGGGGCTAAAATTTCTTCGAGTTTCCCCTCCTGCGGCGGCTCTTCGGCTTTGTGAGTCACCCGTTCTGGACCAGCCATTTTTCCGATCAGCGTCTCCTCGGCTTCTTTTTCTACACCCGCTCCAATTTGCTTTATATCCGGAGAGACGATAGGCTCTTTTGGCGATTTTTCGGGTTCTGCAAGGGTTTGATCCTCCAAAGTCGGTGCATAAGCAGGCACTGTTTTTTCTTCCGCCACCTTCGGCTGAGCGGTAATTTTCTCTTTTTTTAGCAAAGCCTCTTTTTCGACTCCTTCTCTCTTTGGGGGAATGGCTTTTCCTTCCTGCTGAACAGTAGTGGCAGGTTCTCTTTTCATCTCAGGCTTCTCAGAGATAGATCTTATTTTCCTTCTGCCTTGTTCTACTGGGAATCCTTCCTTCTTTTCCATTTCCATTATATCAAGTTGTGGTTGCTCTTCGGTTTGAGTAACTGTTTTTGAGGGAAGTATCTCCTGTCCCCGGTAATCCACATACAGTTTTCCGACGATAAAGACCAGTGTCACCGATACCACACCGGCGGCGACCTTGATTTTAAACGGCGAGAACGAAAAGATATTCTCAAAAGCTTTCTTCAAACCAAAGACGGGCGATCTTTCTTTTCGAGCAATGATTTTCTCCCTTACCCGACTGGAGAAGGTATCCCAGTATTCCTGGGAGGGCTCTTCTGCTTCAATTTTTCTTGCTCTTCCCTCCACCGATTCTAAAAAGGATAACCTCTCCTGACATCTTTTGCATTCGGAAAGATGCTTTTTAAGTTCCTCTGTTTCGCTTTGGTTCAGCCTCCCATCCAGAAAAAGATAAATCAGTTTATCAAATTTTTCGCATCTCAACTTAATCACTCCTTATATTCTTTCAACTCCTGCTGCATCTTTTCCCTGGCTCTGAAAAGCCGGGACATTACCGTTCCCAAAGATATTTTCAAGGTCTTGGCAATCTCCTCGTAGCTTAAATCCTCATATATCCTCAATACCAGCACAGCCTTATACTTTGGTGGAAGCGAATCCAAAGCCTTTTCTATCTTATTCTCCAACTCCTTTAAGGCTAAATGATCTGAAGGATCCGCTCTGGTAGCTTCTCTCTCCAACGGGCTTACCTCTTCTTCAAGCGGACGCTTGCCCGTCTGGGCAAATTGGCTTTCCGGAATCACAAGCTTCTGGCGCTTTAAGAAATTTATGCTCAAATTCATACATATCCGGTATAGCCAGGTAAAAAAATTATAACCGATCTTAAACGATTTGATGGCAAAATAGGCATTGATAAAGGTCTCCTGGGCTATGTCATCTGCGGCGTCATGATTTTTAACCATTCGATAAGCCAAAAAATAGATCTTTTTCTGGTATCGCTTTACCAGAAGATCAAAAGAATATGAGTCCCCTTTCTGAGCTTTTAAGATCAGTTCATCGTCGTTTTGTTGATTGAAAAGCACTTGCCCTTCACTTTTGCCCATCTACACTACCACCTGATAGAATACAGATTAGCTTAAAAATTATTCCCAAATTTTTTTGCCTCCCCCCTTTTGTTCCCCCTCTCCCCCGCCTTTGGCGGGATTTTTAACCACCGCCAATGGCGGGATCTTCGACATGAAACGGAGAGAGGGATAGGGGGTGAAAAGGTTAGGACAGGGATTCATCCTGAAGGATTCATCCTGAAGGACAAGCCCTGTCCCTACGCTATCCAGTTCCCTTGGTTTTCTTTTCTCCAGCCATAGGGACAGTCCTTGTGGCTGTCCGCAATTCGGACAGGGATAGCTCGTGTTGCCTGTTCGGTCCTTCGACATTAAGCTCAAGACGAACTGTGCCAAGCAAGCCTTGTCTCTACATGAATTTCTTCTTCACAGGTGACACAGATTATATACCAGAAGCTCCATGAGGATCTTATCCGGCATTAGATTAGACTTCAGATCAACATCAGTTTGATATAAAAGGTTCAATCCTTTTTCCAATTCCTCCAGGCTGAAATTCGGTGCTTGCTTCTGACATTTGGATGCTATAAATGGCTTCGTCTTAAGAAAGGCTGCAAGAGACTTGCCGGAGCCAGAAGGAAATTCTTTGGTTTGAATGAGCCTTTCTAAATGTTCGGTCAGCCAAAAGATTATTCCCCCTGGTTTTTCGTCGGCTAAAATCAGATTCCTCAAGATCAAAAGTGAGTTTTTACAATCCCTCTCCCCGATGGAATCAACTAACTGAAAAACGGTGTGAGTTCGAGACAGACCCGCCACTTCTTCCACGTCGGATGAGGTTATGCTATCCCTTTCTCCAATATAGGTTACCAGTTTGTCTATCTCTTTAGCTAATTCGGATAGATTGTTTCCCACCAGATTTTGCAGTATCTGAACAGCGTTTCTTTCAATTTTTTTCCCCTGTTCTTTTATCCTGTTTGTGATCCAGTCTGAAGTCCGATTTTCCCACAATCTGGGGAACTCCACGGTGGTGGTAAGCTTTTCCAAAGCTTTGTAAAATTTTGCCTGGGAGGTAATCTTGGGGGAAAGGAGAATAAGGCAGACAGAATCAGGAAGTTTGGGTAAGAATGATAACAGCACATCTTTGGAGAAGGGGGAGAGCTTGTGTATGTCAAACACCACCACCACTCGCCTCTTTGCATTGATGGGGGAGATGCAGGCTTTGTTTATGATCTGGTCCGCGCTGATCTCCGCACCATACAAAAGATCCAGATTGAAGCTTTTTAAATTATCAGGCACCAGAAGGGAGGCAATCCTCTTCCAGGCTTCCTCCTTCAAAAAATCTTCGTCCCCGGTGAAGTGATATAATGACTCCACCTTTTCCGCAGAATCCTTGTAATCGGCATTAAGTCTGTTTAACCACTGAAGGTATGTGATTTTCTTTTCCATATTTTTTTGCCCAGGGTCTTATTCCCTGTTGGGAGCTGTTGTTTTAAAATTAGCCAATTGAAATATGCTTGTCAATAAAAAAGAGCCTCCGGGGGACGGTGGAGGCTCTCTTTGGCAGAAGGGTTCACCCTGAAGGGTTCACCCTGAAGGGGATGAAGGAGGATTGTCTATCTCAGAGAAAGTTCATTTTGAGCCGGATTTTCATTTTGGGGAATCCAGTTCAAACTATAGGGAATCTTCTTTTTGTAAACTAAAGCCATATTTCGATAAGACTCCAGATCCTTGTTGCAAACCATCTGTAGATTTACCTGATTAACCACCACAAAACTATCGCCAAATATCTCCACGGTTTTGTTCTGAAACAGATGTGGATTGATCTCAATAAACTCTAAGAGTGCCAAAAGACTGGCATACTCACATTCGACCGGGGTGCCTTTAAATTGAGCCCGGAAGACGATTCCTAAGTCGGGAATGGAAAAGGAAACCACTCCCTTATGGCCATCCTCACTATTTTTGTCTCGGGTCGTTCCATAAAAGAAGCATTGCATTTCTGCCTCCTTATCAATCAGTCGATAATCTTACCTCCTTGTTTTTTCTATCTTTATTTAAAGCAAAATATATGCCGCTGAAATGCTTTAGCTTTAAAGGGAAAAAAGGACCAAATAAGGAGAAAGATATATCACTCCTCAATGCTGTCAGAGCGGGAATCGATTAAAAGATAAAGAGATACTGAGGTTAAATCACAGAGGATTTAAAGATGCTCTTTTCGGCTTAAAAATTGGATAAAGATAGGGTGGGATACAATGCCACCACTCTATGCAAGTTGGTTCATACTTACTGCAACCTGCTACATAAGGGAAATCGTGAATTGAATGGGTAGATTGAAATTGTTTCGCCAGAAGTGAAACTTTCCAAGTTTGCCTTACATCATGGAAACCTGAAGGTGCGAAGCATTCATACGAATTTCCGCTACATAAAAGCGTAGGGGTGAAGCTTCAGCTTCACCCGCCTTCCGGCTTAAAGTGCCTTATGCCCCAAGGGGTTTTAATTGACCTTTCCTATTTCTGACTTTCATAACAATCCTGAGCTTTCTGCCAGGCCTCTTTAGCCTTATCGCCCATACCTTTTTTCGCATAGATAATTGCCAGTTGCTCCAAGGCACTGCAATTTGTGCTGTCTTTTTGGACTAAAGGTTCTAAAATCTTCATAGCTTGATCAAAATTCTCCTGCTCCTGATAAACTTCAGCAAGATAAACTTGAGCTTCGGTATCTGTGGTATCAAGTTTTAGAACCTTCTCAAAGGAGGCTTGAGCCGAAACGAGAAGATCATTCTTCCTCTGAGTTAGCTCTTCTAATCTCGCACTTGATTTTTCGTCTTTTAGATATTCTCCAGATTCGTCCTTCAACGAATCAAGAGCTATGTTCATCTGTATGATCTTCTGCAGATAAATAGTTCCCATATTGAAATGACCGTCCTTATAAGTGGTGTCTGCGGTAATCAATTTCTCAGAATACAAAAGAGCCTGATCGAAGTCTTGGGCATTGCTGTAAATGGAGACGACATTGATCAGCACCTCCACGTTATTCGGCTCTTTTTTTAGGATTTTATCATAGCCGGCCAAAGCCTCCTTTTGTTTCCCCGAATAAAACAGGGCGTCGGCATAGCCTCTTAACAACATGGTATTATCCGGTTCTAACTTAAGCCCAGCTTCTAAAGATTTAAGTGCTTCTTCATATTGTCCCTTCATGGTGTAAGCTATTCCGATGTTTAAGAAAGCACCGACGTTGGAGGGATCGAGTATAGTGCAGGTGACAAACTTGTCTAAAGCTGTGTCAAAATCCCTCTCATTGAAAGCCTGGGCTCCTTCATTGAATACCTGTCTCCATTTTTCTTTTCGCATTGTATTAAGATCATCCATCCATTTGGCTTTTTTACTTTTCAGGCTTTCCGCTTTGGCAAATTGCTCTCCCATACTCCGATAATTATCCTTATAATAATAAGCCTTTCCCAGAAGGAAATGCATTTCCGCATCATCCGGATAAAAGTGTACTCCTTCTTCCAGTATTGCCACCGCGCTATCATACATACGATATTCAGTCTTAAGATGGATTTTGGCGGTCATTTTATAGGTGCCCGCGAAAAATCGAGGTTTTTCGGGCATCTCTCCCCAGGCGGCAATTCCTACCAGAACTAATAATGCCACTGCCAGGATGATTCGCAAGGATTTCATCTGACGCTCCTTATCTTAAAGGTTTCAAGTCTCTTTTTTCCCAATTATACGGCTTTTTGAATGATTTTCATGATCTCGGAAAGAATTTTTCCCTCTGAACTCTCCTTCAAACAAGGGTTTATTGATCTTTTCAAATTTTCTCTCTTCTACCACCAGGACCATACCTCCACTCTCAGATAACGGACGATCCTCCTGGTCAAAAGAGAGACCAGTTTCATCTTGCCACAGAAAACTTTGGCATATCCAGACATGCCCGGCTTTAAAAGATAATCTTTTCCGCCAGAGGCGCCTGCCCCGCCTTTGGCGGGGGATCTGTCTCTGACAGAATTTTCGATTTTGCAAGTAACTGGAAAGATTTTTTTTGGTCCCTGGGCATCTGCTATCTGTGAAATCTTTGCCACCTTTCCCCAGAAAGAGAGAAAGGGATAACTTCTAACTTTCAGCTTAACCCGAAGCCCTTCCTGTAGTACGTCTAAATCCTTTTCCGACACTTTAATCAAAACCCGTATAGTGTCTAAGTTGGCGATGCTTAAAAGATTTCCACCAGAGCTTAAGGAGGTGACCACTCCCCGGATGGGGCTTTTTATCTGGGAGGCGGAGATTTGACCTTCCAGAAACTCAAGTTTTGCCTCCAGCTTTTTTATCTCTGCTTGGGCCATGGAAAGCTCCTCTTCTCTAGCTCCATTTCTCATAATTTTCAACTCATTTTTGGCAATCTTGAGTTGATTTGCCAGTACCGAAACCTCAGTCTGAGCTTTTTCCAACTCCTGATTGCTGATTAGATTTTTTTGATGAAGGTCGGAAAGTCTGGAAAGCTCCTTTTCTTTGAGCTTAAGCTCACTTTGAATTTGAGCCCTCTTGTCCTTTGCCTGCTGGACTTCCTCCTTTCGGGCGCCTTTTTGAAGCAAGACCAAATATTCTTCAGCTTTTTTTAAAGCCGCTTTTGTCTGGGCTAAATCGGAAAGATAGGAGGGAGAGGAAAGCTCTGCTACCCTCTCTCCTTTCTCCACCTTCTGACCCTCCTTTACCCTGGTTACCAGATTCAAACTGGTGTAATCGTCAGCAAAAAGTCTCAAAAGACTCACCGATTTTTTTTCCTGGCTTCCCCCCTGAAATAGCTCCGAGGTTACGGTGCCGTCTGGTGAGCTTCGAAGGGTAAAGTATTCTAAAGCCTGTATCTCGCAGGGACTGCCTATCTTCAGCTCCATCTTTACCAAAAACAATGCCAGCACCACCCCTACAATTATGGCAGAATAAATTATAATCTTTTTGGGCATCATCAGTTTTTCCTTTTTCATAAAAAGGAATTGAGATATTCCTGCCAGCACCACTCTGGCAGGCTGTTTTAAAATAAGAAAAATCAAAAGCAAAAACAAGATAAATCCGAACCCACCCAGCTGTGTAACTAAAAAACGCTCCACCTTGACGAAGATGAAGGAGAGCAAAAGAGCCGAATACAGAAGAGAAAGAGTTCCGTACCAGAGATATACTTTTCTTGCTCTGGAGGAGGCTTCAATCTTTAACTCCCGCTGTTTCAGAAATCTTTTCTTTAAGAGCGCCGAGATATATCCGAATGCCTTTCCTCTTAAATTGGGGATCTCCACATAATCGGTTAAAAGATAGTAGCCATCCAGTTTTATCAGGGGATTGAAGTTGAAAAGGACGGTTATCCCGGAAATGATGACTACCACGAAAAGGAGACTGGAAAGGTGAGTATCCAGTGCAGTGATTCTCCACAAGATGGTGGCAACCGCCCACACAAATATCTGGCAATATGCCCCGGCAAAGGTGACCCATAATTTTTTCGATTTCTCTTTAAAGAGGTAAGCATCGCTCACATTGCAGAAAAAACAGGGCTGGAAATAAAGTAAAAGAAAGCCCATCTCGTGCACCTCTCCCCCGAAGTATTTACAGGTTAAGGCATGGGCGAATTCGTGCAAGACCACCACTAAAAGTAAAGCTATCCAGACCTTGAAGATGGTGGCGATCTTAAAAATCCCGGTGAAGCTATATCCCAAATCCCCCCAGCTGAGGATGGTGATGAGTGTTGCCAGAAAGACGACAAGTAAAGAAAAGACCAAAAAGTAGGGGGTGAAAATAAATCTGGTAAATCTTATTATTTTATTCAAAAGCCTGTCCGGGTCGAATCCTTTTAGCTTTATGAAAAGGAGCTTTCCCGGAAAAGTCCTTTTCTGGTATTGGAGTCGGGCAAGTTCTCGTTCGGATATCTCGCTTTCTAAGAATCCCAGGCTCTCTAAGCGCTGGATAAATTTATCCAGAGTATCTGAAGGAAGTCTAATATTGAAATGCTTCCCAAATTTTTCAGTTATCTGCTCAGGCGGGGTTTCTCCATCAAGATTTTGAGTGATGAAATACTCGAACTCCTTTATGCGAAAGAACTTCTGGGTGATGGGATCCTTTATCACATAATAGGTGACCTTTTCAAACTCCTGCTGGCTGATGATCAGATCATCCCGAAATTTTGGGTAGCTTTTTTCCATAAAGCTTCACCTATTTGACTGGATGAAAAACAAGCGGGAAAATCGAGTCTTCGCTTATAATTTAGCATGTTTAGATAGAACAGGCAAGGCAAATCTTAGCCCGGTTCTCCTTTCTGTCATGAACTTGGGTTTAGGTGTCCTTATCATAGATTCTGCATGTTGCGGGGAGGAGTAAGGATACCCCGCAACAACATCAGAGGAGGAACTTTCTACAGGTAGTTCGGGGTGCCCTCACCCTGAACCAGGCATATCAATTTTCCTGCTTTTTGAGCAGAATCTTCGCTGGGGGATGGTTTCTCTAACCCGCATAGGTGGGATTATCCTGCGCATCTGATCAGCTAAAAGGGAAAGCAGGCAATCTGATCGGAATATTCTATTCAATCTTGCTCAACCGGGCTGGCACCAATCGGCGCACTTAATGGGAAGTGTTTACCTTCTAAGAGCTTGCGAGTGGCTCAAACTGCAATCTTTGCCAAAAAGTTTTTTAGATCAGATTCATCCGAAAGATGAATCCGATCCCTACTCTCATTCCCTCTTTGATGGAGGATAGGAAGGATTCAGGGCACAGTTAAATGCCAAACAAAAAGCGGTTTAGTCGACAATTTCTATCCTGTATTGCCAAAAAAAGTTTAAAAATATGCAATTTTTCTCTTGACAAGTAGGAAATACATTGTATATTAGAATTGAAAAGAGCCTTTGTAGCAAAAGTAAAAGTAATTGTAAAAAAGTATAGGTTTACTCCTTCCAAAGAAGAGAAGGCAGACTGAAAAGAAATTTGTTAGTTTCTGAAAGGAATTAGTCTGTCTCTTTTTGTATATTCCTTTCCAGCTTCACTCTAAGTTATTAAAATCCAAAGTGAGGATATGTGGTAATGAATGTGAAAACCAAGAATTTTTAACCGATATAGTTGAAAGGAGCATTTATCGAGTATAAAATCTGAACAATTGCTATCTTAGGTTCTTAGGCTCTTTATAGAGGGGGAGTTGTGAAGTGAGGAAAAGATCGCGACTATGTTTTTACACAGGAGGAAGTAACATGAAAAAAAGTAAACTTTTGATCATTCTACCAATGATCATGGCGCTCTTCTTAGGAAGTGCGTACGTCTTACCATCTCAAGGAAGGGCCGGACCCTTGGACGAAAGCTTCGAAGGTACCACATTTCCGCCTGAAGGTTGGGACATGGGTCCTGGAACTAACGACTGGGCTCGGTCTTCTGGATCTGCTCATACAGGTTCCTATAAGGCTCGTGCAAGAGGTCAGAATGCCTGGCTATTCACACCACGCCTTACAGCAGTAACCGGAGATACTCTGAAGTTCTGGTATCGGTCAGAGAGCACTAGTCAACCCACCTCCTTTTTTGTCAGGTTGTCGACTTCTGCAACCCAAGCTGATACCTTCGGTTACACTACCATTCTGGCTGATTATCAAAATATCACCAGCACAACCTACCTTGAGGGCAAGATTGACCTCAGCAGTTATAAAGGAGACTTCTACGTCGCCTTCCACAGATATTATGGGAATTCGGATTACTGGTATCTATACTTAGATGATGTGTATTTCCCGTCGGTTTGGGTGCCAGCCAATGATATGGCTACCATCTCCATCGATAACCCCTCCGATGGTGAAGGCGTAGAAGGGAACAGCTCGGTTTCGGTGCAGGCTACGGTTAAGAACATCGGGTCAAACACGCAAAGCAGTGTTCCTGTGCATCTGGAGATAACCGACGGTGGCAGTTACACCTACACCGACATTGAATATACCGGCAGCTTAAATCAGGACGACACTGAGCTGATCACATTTGACCCTGACTGGACAGTTCCCAACACCGTGGCTGGATACACCATCAAGGTGTGGACTGCTCTTGCCAAGGCAGATGACGATCCGAGCAATGACACCCTTTCCATCAGTGTAACTGGATATCCGGAAGGGTACACCATCGAGGGCTTCGAGAATACCACATTCCCACCAGAGGACTGGACCGAGGTGCACACAGCAGGAAGCGGTTGGTTCCGAACCACATCCTATCCTCATACTGGGTCGGCCTCAGCCAGATGTGCCTATACCTCTGGTTCTCACTGGCTGATTACACCCAAGTTGGAGGTTTCTGCTAAGTCTGTTAAGGGTGACAAATCGGACATTTCTGCTAAGGGTGACGAACTACGCTATTGGATCCGGAGATATTACTCCGGCTACGATGATGACTGGGTCTTCGTCGAGGTCTCCACTGGGACGAGCGATACCAGCGATTTTGTCGCCGTGGATAGTTTCCACACCGATGCCCTCACCTATGACTATGTAGAGAAAACGGTGGATTTAAGTGGTTATGCTCTTGGCGGAGGTAAAGGCCTGATCTACGTGGCTTTCCACTATCAGGCGACTGGAGGACCCTACGTTCACGTGGATGACGTTCTGCTTCCGCCTATCTACGTGCCGGCAGCCGACATGGCGACCATCTCCATAGATGACGTGCCCGACATGGTCGAGACAGGCTCCAGCACGACCATTAAAGCTACGGTCCAAAACTTAGGTGGTCAGACAGTCAGCGCGGGCGTTCCGGTAAAGCTTAAGATTGAGGGTCCCTTGGGTTACGTCTATACAGATTATGATGAGGTAACCAGCCTTAGTCTGGACCCGACTGACACCGAGCAAATAACTTTTAGTCCTGACTGGCTTGCGCCTGACACCCTTTGCAGTTATACCGTCAAGGTATGGACTGAGCTTGCCGGTGATGGGATGCCAGAAAACGATACCCTCACGCAGCAGGTGACAGTGATTCGAGCAGGTGGACTGGTTGAGTCGTTTACCGGGACAACCTTCCCGCCTCCAGGCTGGACGGCTTATAACTTTGACGGAGGCGATGCGTGGCTGCGATATACGTCCTATTATCATTCCGAGCCTGCCTGCGCACGTGTCTCTTACGATCTGCCGAACGATGACTGGCTTATCACTCCCAGACTTAAAGCTGTGGATGGGGATAAGCTGAAGTTCTGGTGGCGAGCAGGATCGACTTCATACACGGAGGAATGCCTTATCAGGGTCTCCACCGATCCTGACGTTTCAGATACCAGTGCTTACACGGTGGTGGATCAGGTCACGGGCAACTCCACTGATTGGGCTGAGAAAGTCGTTGACCTCTCTGCCTATGACGGACAGGACATCTATATCGCTTTCCATTGCATCTCTTACGATGCGTTAGCCATGGTGATCGATGATGTATCTGGTCCTTATTACCCCACCCAGATTGCGGTCCGTCCGGACAGCATTTATGAGGAATCCTTCCCGGATAGCTTTTTTGACGTCTATATGTATATCGGAAACGTAGGTGGTGGACAGCTTGACTATTCAATCGAGCTTGAAACCGCGGTGGGCTGGCTTTCAGTTGACCCCACCTCCGGCTCGGCACTTGGCGGTGAAGAGGATACCATCACCTTAGGCTTCAACACCGCTGGTCTGGATGGACATTATTACAACACCGTGAAAATAATCTCCAATTCTGGAGAGAAACAGGATGGAGACACCGCTTTAGTTCCAGTTCATCTCTACGTGCGGTTGATTCCCGAGATATCCATATCTCCGGACTCGTTTGCGGTTGGAGTGGAGGGAAATAGCACCAAGGACACCTCCATGTTCATCAGCAACACCGGTAATGGAGATTTAGACTACACCATCGAGACCGAAGAGTGGGAAGGGAAAGCGATCTATACCGGTGAGCCGGCTACCAGACCTCATAAAGTGGATGTGGAGCAATGGGCAGATTGCGAGAAAAAAGGTGCGGAAGATACCCGTCGGGGAATTCCGCCAAGCAAAGGCACTGGTGGACCGGACGCTTTCGGTTATCGCTGGGTCGACTCAGACGAGCCGGGTGGTCCCACCTATAGTTGGGTGGAGATCAACAGCGTAGGAACCGAGCTGACTTTAGGCGATGATGACAACCAGGGTCCTTTCCCCATCGGATTTACCTTCAGCTTCTACGGCAATGACTTCGACTCCTTCTACATCTGCTCCAATGGATTTATGAGCTTCACCAGCACGTTAACTACCATCACCAATGACACCATCCCGGATCCCACCGGTCCAGAGAACCTTCTGGCTCTGTTCTGGGATGATTTGAAACCGATTGGAGGAAGTGGCGGACAAGGCTATATCTACTACTACAACGATGGCAGCCGGCTGATCATCGAATATGATGGTGTGATGAGATACGGTTGTGATACCTGCCTGTATACTATGGAAGCCATCCTTTATCCCAGTGGCAAGATCATTTACCAGTATAAGACAATGACTGGTGATCGTCTGGATGAAGCCACCATAGGGATTGAGAATGAGGATGGAACAGATGGTCTGGAGGTGGTGTTTAATGCTGAGTATATGCATGACGAATTAGCCATCAGATTTTCTGCGGCGCCAGCCTGGCTGGTCTTCAGCCCTGAGATGGGCACGGTTCCGCCCGGCGAGACCGACACCATTGAGGTAACCTTTGATGCCACCGGCATATTGGCCGGAGAATTCTATGGTGCCTTCCTGATCACCAGCAATGCCCTCAAGGCTGTGGATACGATTCCAGCTCACATGACCGTACTGGTTCCTGATATGACCTTATCGCCGGACAGCATAGCCACCACTTGCAACGAAGGTGAGGGGGTCCAGCATCAGACCTTAAATATCGGCAATGCCGGAGCGGCCTCTTTGATCTTCAATATCGTTGAAGGTGCGCCCTGGCTTTCCGTTTCTCCGGATGCGGGCACAGTGGCTCCTGGTGATCCTGACGCAGCCATCGATCTGGCCATAGATTGCACCGACCTTTATGCGGGCAGTTATCTGGCTGAGCTTGAGATTTACAGCAACGATCCGGATTTCCAGCCTTATGCCACCTACAGGGTTTATCTGCAGGTGGGTCCGGATCCTGACATCGATGTGGACCCGGATAGCTTCTATGTTGGAATTTATGCGGGTTATACCAAGGATACCACCATGACCATCGGCAACACCGGTAATGGACATCTGGTATTCGGAATAAACATCGAGGAGACAGGAAAGGCAGCTCCTGACACGATCTTAAAAGAGGGTTTCGAAGGAACGTTCCCGCCTGAGGACTGGCTGGTGGTTAACAATGACGGTCAATCTTATACTTGGACTCAGTATACCTATCCTCATACAGGCACCTACTCTGCCGGCTGTCATTATGAACCTATGCAAAGCGACGATTGGCTGATCACACCGCAGTTAACAGTTGGCTCCAATGACACCTTGACATTCTGGTACAGGGTGTATAGCGCGTCCTTTCCGGAGAGTTTGGAAGTAAGAATGTCCACCACCACCAATGACCTTTCCGCCTTCACTACCGTTCTCTGGGCTGAGGACGGTTTGGTCAACCTCGATTATGTGGAGAAAAAGCTGGAGCTTTCCAAGTATGGCAAAGGGCAGATCTACATTGCCTTCGTATACAAATCGACAGACGAGTTTTACCTCTATGTAGATGATGTGGTTGTGGAGAGCTTTGCTGGAGCATGGTTGGCTGTCAATCCAATGTATGATATAGTGGATCCGCAATCCAGCATGGGAGTTACAGTGACCTTCAATGCTACTGCTGTTGTGGAGACCGACAAATATGCCAACCTGTGGATTGTCTCCAATGATCCGGACGAGAATCCGGTCAAAGTGCCGGTGCATATGGAGGTCTTGGGCCCGAATTATTCGGTCAATCCGGAAAGCTTGCATATTGATGCACTTGAGAATGCATCCACCGACGGTCATATCTTTGTGCAAAACTACGGCGGTCATGCTCCCTTGGCTTACAAGATGACCACTCCGGTAACTTGGCTGTCAATGAGCCCGGATACCAATGATGTTCCGATGGATACCGAACAGGACGTAACGGTCACCGTGGATGGATATCAGTTGATTGCCGGAGATTACCTCACCTATATAGCCATCAAGACCAATGACTTCAATACACCTGAGGATACCATCCCGGTCTCTGTGCACGTTGGTCCTGATCCGGATATTCGGGTCAGACCGGATAGCTACTTCGTGCAGATGTCGGCTGGCAGCATCAAGGACACCACCCTGACCGTGGTCAACGACGGAGATGGGACTCTGGCATTCGAGGTAAGCACCGAGGAGACCGGTGGTTCTCTGCTGATTGGAGCCCCTGGAGGAACATACCAGGAGAGGATCTTAAATGAGGTTCAGAAGAGAAATGCGGAGGGTCTCTACAAGTCCGCAGTAACGGGGACTGGAGGCGCTCGCCTGATAGACGAGAGCAACCGAGCGCATCTAACAGCTTTGGCGCCTGGCGACGCCGGCAAGGGGGGGAATCTTCCAGGCAGTCCAGTGATGGGCAAAGGTGACACAGTATTCATACAGCTGCCTCACGATGATGACGAATCCTGGAGTTTTGCGACCAGCGATCAAGGTGCGGGCTACAAGCTATGCGAGAACTTCTGGGGTGTCACCCTACCCGTTTCCGACATCCACTGGTGGGGGCTTTGTCTGATTCATACTGGCACCGAGTGGATTCCTGGTGACCCCGCTAACCTGGTCTTCGACATTACGTTTTACTCAGATCCCCCTGAGGAGATTGAGCCGCCGACCGAGGATGTATGCCTCTACCGGGATGTGGTGCCGTCGTACACTTATTATGCCACCTATGCTGGTCTCTACGATTGTTATTACTTCTCGTTCGACCTGGCTTCGTCCTGTAATCTGTCTGAAGGTTGGGTATCGATTGAGAGTAAATCTGCCGGCACGGGATACGACTGGCTTCTGTGGGCGAGCGCCAAGACCGGTGATGGCGTCTCGTGTCAAGTAGGCGGGGACTGCCCCAGGTATTACGATCAAGCCTTGATCCTGGGTGGCGGTATGGCCTGGCTGACCGTGACTCCGGAGGCTGATACAGTGGCTCCACATGACAGTGTGGATCTTACCGTTACCTTCGATGCCACCGACTTGGGTGATGAGGATAAGTTCGGCAACATCATACTCACCCACAACGCTCCGGATAAGGGCACCACCATTGTGCCGGTGCACTTAACCTTCCTTGGTCCCAACTACTCGGTTGATCCGACTCAGTTGACTATGGGAGTCAATGAGGGTGAATACAGCGATGACTACCTGGATGTGCAGAACTTTGGCGGCACGGGTGTGCTCTCCTACAAGATGACTCCTTCGGATGCTTGGTTAACTGCGGTTCCGGATACTGAAGATGTCGCTATCGATGGCTTCCAGACCGTCACAGTGACGGTGGACGGAAACCAGTTGATCTATGGAGATGTCGAGGGTTATATCCTGGTCACGACCAATGACATGGCTCATGCCAAGGATAGCATTCCGGTCTTCGTGCACGTCGAACCTCCACCAGACATAAATCTGCCCGCAACCTCGATGTCGGTAGGAGTCATTCCCGGATGCAGTTATCCGCAGTCATTGAAGATGGAGAACCTGGGTGAAGGGCATCTGGGATTTGTGGCTTCCGTATCGGAGACTGCGCCCGTGGGAGGAAAAGCGGACGTCCTTCTGGTGGATTCCGACAATAGCGCTGTCTATCCTGCTGACTTCGCTGACTGCCGCAGCTATTTCACCGATGCTCTGGATGCAAACGGCTATACTTACGACATCTTTGAGGTGACGGTGGAGGGTGCAGATGGTCCCGATGCTACCACCATGGCTGCCTATCCTGTGGTGATCTGGTTTACTGGCGAGTCCTGGCAAAATGAGCAAACGCTCACGCCAACCGATGAAACTAACCTGGCGACCTATCTAGACGGTGGTGGAAACCTGTTCCTGTCGTCTCATGATTATTTCTATGACCGTTATCCTTCCGTAGATCCAGGCTACTTCTCGTCTGGCCAGTTCCCGTACGATTATCTGGGAGTAACCTGGACAGACCAAGATGCATGGTGGCTTACTCATCCTGAGACTGGTACAGTGGCCGGAATGCCGGGTTCTGTCGCGGAAGGAATGACCTTCGACCTCTTCGATCTCTACACAGAAAAGGACGGTCTGTGCATCGATGAAATACAGCACATGGGCACCGACCTGTTCCAGGTAACCTCTCCAGCGCCCACAGGTATATGTGCCTGCCAGTACGGGGTCGATAAAGGGTTCAAGGTTGTGTTCACCACGGTAGACTTTGCTGGATTAGTCGATGGCGTCTCCCCAAGCACCAGGGCTGAGCTCATGGCAAGCATCATGGATTGGTTCCTGGGTGCCGGCTGTCCGTTCAGCGTGACTCCAGAGGACGGCATCGTCGATCCTCAAAGCTCCGAGGATCTGATCCTGACCTTCGACGGAAACGCCTTTGCGGAGTGCGTGGATGAGACTGTGACCTGTTACCTGGTGATCAGCTCCAACGATCCGGTTGACCCGGTGGTATCGGTTCAAGTCGACATGTGGTCTGGAAGAGGAGACGTGTTCGATCCCACTTGTCTGGTCGACTTAGGAGACGTGGTGTTCCTGGTCAACTTTGTGTTGAAGGGTGGACCTGCTCCTGATCCTGTCTGCATGGGCGATTGTAATCCGCCCCACGATGGAATGGTGGATGTAGAGGACGTGATGTATCTGATACAATACCTGTATCAGGGAGGTATGCCACCATTGGCAGTTCCGACATCGACACCAACACCAATGGAGCGCAAATAATTTTCTAACCTCAAGTTGAGGATTAGAAAAGTTCAAGAGCCCCCCGTCCGGGGGGCTCTTGTTTTTTTTGCTCAATGAAAAAAAACAGTTTTTTCAGCAAAGGATGTAGCGGAGACCTTCAGGTCTCCATAATTGAATGGAAGGCTAAAGCCTTCCGCTACATTGAATCATCCCTGC
>CAYOFL010000031.1:0-13244 GCA_964403165.1 uncultured Ignavibacteria bacterium | reverse complement strand
GTCTCCATAATTGAATGGAAGGCTAAAGCCTTCCGCTACATTGAATCATCCCTGCACTCCAAAGCGAATTTGTCAAATTAAATAGTTGGAGACCATCAGGTCTCCATAATTGAATGGAAGGCTAAAGCCTTCCGCTACATTGAATCATCCCTGCTTCAGGCGGGTGTTCCCCAGACGGGCAGGCGGACGCCCCGGCATACGCCCCCGTCCGGGCGTCTGGGCGTCCGTGCATGGCTGGCAGGCTTCTCCCGCCGTTCATTTCCCGTTGGTGAAGAGCACCAACGGGAAGAAAGGAAATCGGAGATATTGTTTGACTTGGTCAAAAAAGCGTCATGTTACTAAGAATTTAAGCTTCAGCCCGCTATTTAATTTCCTTATCCTGTGTAGATTCTCTCTTTTTCCTCTTATCCGCAGACACATCCCCTCTTTTTCAAATTTGCTTTCCGTGACCACGCCCATTTTGTAGACATAAGGAAGCAGGTCTGAGTTCCCATTTTCCAGATAAAGCAAGGCTTCTGCCCAATCGCCCTTGGCAAAGTCGGTTATTCTTTCAGCTAAGTCACCGATTCCGACGTTATTCATGGCGGAGACAAATATCCTGCCACTTTCCTGGTGTGACGCAGATTGGAGGTTGAGAGTATATGCTTGGGGGAGCTTGTCGATTTTGTTGTAGGTCATTAAAGTGGGCTTATCCAGCGAGTCCAACTCGGAGAGAACCTGATCCACCCTGGTTATATGCTGCAAAAAATCGGGATGGCTGATATCTACCACGTGCAACAAGAGATCAGCCAGCCTTACCTCGTCCAAGGTGGATTTAAAAGAAGCCACCAGATGATGGGGAAGCTTCCTTATGAAACCGATTGTATCGGTGATGACGATTTTAACGCCTTCTTTTAGCTTTCCATTCCCAGACGGGGCGTCCGCCTCAGAAACTCTTAAAAGCCGGGTGGTGGAATCCAGAGTGGCAAAAAGCTTTTCCTCCACAAAAACTGAAGATGAAGTGAGCTGATTGAAAAGCGTGGATTTTCCCACATTGGTGTAACCAACCAGGGTGACCTTGAATAGGTCTTCTCTTCTATTTCTTTGCACTGTTCTTTCTTTGTCGATCTTCTGAAGGCTTTTTTCCAGCTCCTGTATCTTTCTATTTACCCTTCTCCGATCCATCTCCAGCTGGGTTTCACCCGGACCTTTGGTTCCAATTCCTCCCCACTGTCGGGAAAGGTGGGTCCAGCCCCGGGTCAATCTGGGGAGCAGGTATTTAAGTTGAGCTAACTCTACCTGCACTTTGGCTTCTTTGGATTTAGCTCTTTTGGCAAATATGTCTAAGATCAGCCAACTCCGATCTATCACCTTTATATCCAGATTTTTTTCCAGATTATATACCTGAGCCGGGGTGAGATCGTCGTCGAAGATGATAATGTTTGCCCCCAATCTTTGGGATAGGCTCTTTATCTGTTCTGTTTTCCCTTTTCCGATAAAAAAGGTGGGATTGAGCTTCTGACGCTCCTGGATCACAGTATCCAGAACCTCTCCTCCTGCTGTCTCGGCCAGAAGCGCAAGCTCCTGCAAGGATTCCTCGAGGGCAAATCTACTTGTGGGGGGAAGTTTTACCCCTACTAGGATGGCTTTTTCTTTTATCCTTAGTTTGGTTACTTCGAACAATTTTTCCTTATAATTTAAAATTGTCTCTCTATAATATTATACATTTAAAACAGCAGAAAATTGGGCAAAAAATGACAAAAACGAAAGTCTCTCACAGCTGATGGAGTAGATTAAGCTGATAGCGATAGTTCTTATCTGTTTATATTGCCGTCAGGAGCTTTGCCCCTGATACTTTGAAAAGTGTCAGGACTGAGGTCCTGACACAACATAAATAGATGTTAATCTCTCACATTTTATGTGCAAAAAATCCATGAACTTATTCTTGCCTGATTGGTGGTTTATTCGTATATTGATAGTTCGGCCTTTCTGTGAGGAGAAGCGGATTTGGGTGAAAATTTTATCAGAATCAAGGGTGCCCGGGAACATAACTTAAAGAACATCGATCTAAAGATTCCCAGGGATAAGCTGGTGGTGATCACCGGCTTGTCCGGCTCAGGTAAATCATCTCTGGCTTTTGATACCATCTATGCTGAAGGACAGAGAAGGTATGTGGAGTCGCTCTCTGCCTATGCTAGGCAGTTTCTGGGAATGATGGAAAAGCCGGATGTGGACTTTATCGAGGGGCTTTCACCAGCAGTCTCCATTGAACAGAGAAGCTCGGCTAAAAACCCCCGTTCCACAGTGGGGACGGTGACCGAGATTTATGATTATTTAAGACTCTTGTATGCGAGAGTAGGTACTCCTTATTGTTATAAATGTGGGAGAAAAATCTCTCAGCAGACTGTGCAACAGATAGTCGATTTGATACTCTCCCTCCCCCCGGGTAAGAAAATCCAGATATTAGCTCCGCTGGTGAAAGGACGAAAAGGGGAATACAAGGAGGTGTTCGATCAGATCAGAAAGGAGGGCTTTATTCGCGCCCGGGTGGATGGGAAGATCATCGAGCTGGAAGGGGAGATCAAATTAGAGAAGTATAAGAAGCATAACATTGAGGTGGTGGTGGACAGGTTGGTGGTGAAGAAGAAGATCGCCAAAAGATTGGCGGATTCTTTAGAAACCGCCCTAAAGTTAGGCTCCGGAATGGTGATGGTGGATAAGATGAGAGGAGAGGAGCTTTTGTTTTCTGAGCGTTACGCCTGTGTGCATTGTGGAATCAGCTACGAGGAGCTTTCTCCCAGGATGTTCTCCTTCAATAGCCCTTATGGTGCCTGCCCCACCTGCAGTGGTCTGGGAACCAAAATGGAGATTGATCCTGATCTGGTGGTCCCGGACCCCAGCATCTCCATCGCCCACGGTGCCATAGCCTCGTGGGGAGATCCCATCGGCAACTGGTATTATCATAAGCTTAAAAGCTTGGCCGAGCATTATAAGTTCAGTTTATATGTCCCCTTTGTTAAATTGAGCCGGGAGGTAAAACAGGTTATACTTTATGGCACCGGAAGCAAGGAGTTGCGGTTTCGCTGGGAGAATGAGGAGGGGAGGGGAGAATATTACGGGAGTTTTGAGGGGGTGATTCCCAATCTGGAGAGGCGTTATCGCCAGACTGAGTCAGGGGCGGTGCGAGAATGGATCGAAAGATACATGCGAATCCTGCCCTGCCCGGATTGTAATGGAGCTAGATTGAAAAAGGAGAGCCTTTCGGTAAAAGTTAAGGATTTGAATATAGCGGAGTTGACTGGGTTATCGATAAAAAAGACTAAGCAGTTTTTCTCCAAATTAAAGCTCTCTTTGAGGGAACAACAGATAGCAAAACAGATTCTAAAGGAGATAAGAGAAAGATTGGGCTTCTTGGTGGATGTGGGTCTGGATTATATCACTTTAGACCGCTCTTCTGCATCACTTTCCAGTGGAGAGGCGCAGAGAATAAGATTAGCTACCCAGATTGGCTCCAGATTGGTGGGGGTGCTGTATATCTTGGATGAGCCTTCGGTGGGACTTCATCAGAGGGACAATAAAAGACTTTTGGCTACACTTCTGGGCTTGAGAAATCTGGGCAATACCGTGCTGGTGGTGGAGCATGATCGGGAGACCATCGAAACTGCGGATCAGGTGATAGATTTGGGTCCGGGAGCAGGAAAAGATGGGGGATGGGTGGTGGTTCAGGGAACTCCGGAGACCATCAAACGAAACAAGAAATCACTCACCGGGAAATATCTTTCCGGAAGGTTGTCCATCCCTCTTCCAGCGAAAAGAAGGAATGGAGATGGAGCTTCTTTGAGCATAATCGGAGCCAAAGGGAATAACCTCAAGAGGATTCAGGTGAATTTCCCTCTGGGCGTATTTATTTGCCTGACCGGAGTGTCTGGCTCGGGGAAATCGACCCTGATCAATGAGACTATCTATCGGATTTTAGCTCAGCATTTTTATAACTCCAAACTGGCGCCCTTAGAATATGAAAGGGTTGCAGGTCTGGAGAGCGTTGATAAGGTAATTAACATCGATCAATCCCCTATTGGTAGAACTCCCCGATCCAATCCTGCCACCTACACCGGAGTCTTCACTCCCATCCGGGATCTTTTTGCCATGCTTCCGGAGTCCAAGGTGAGAGGATATAAGCCCGGGAGGTTTAGCTTTAACGTGCGAGGGGGGAGATGTGAGGCTTGCGAAGGTGATGGCATCATCAAAATCGAGATGCATTTTCTTCCCGACGTATACGTCCCTTGTGAGATATGTAAAGGCAAGAGGTATAACAGGGAGACTCTGGAGATTAGGTATAAAGGGAAGAACATAGCGGACGTTCTGGATATGACCGTGGATGAGGCATGCGATTTCTTTGCTAATATCCCTAAAATCAAAAGAAAACTAAAGACCTTAAAAGATGTCGGATTGGGTTATATTCACTTGGGACAGCCTGCCACCACCCTCTCGGGGGGTGAAGCCCAGAGAGTTAAACTTTCCACCGAGCTCTCCAAGGTCTCCACCGGCAGAACCTTTTACATCTTAGATGAGCCCACTACCGGGCTTCACTTTGAGGACGTCAAGATGCTGTTAGGCGTCTTGAACAAATTAGTGGATATGGGGAATACGGTTTTGGTGATAGAGCACAATTTAGACGTGATCAAGACCGCCGACTTTATCATCGACTTAGGACCTGAAGGGGGTGATGACGGCGGCAGGGTGGTTGCTACCGGAACGCCGGAGGAGGTGGCAAAGATTCCGGGGTCATATACCGGCAAGTTTTTGAGGGAGATTTTGAAGACGTCGGGGAATTAGTCCAAAGTCTCTGAAAAGCCAGTAAGAGGGGAGAATTTGGAGTATTCCCCTTTAGGTGAACCAATGAGAGCTGTTTGCCCTGCAAGATTTTTCTAGTCCCGCCTTTGGCGGGACACTCCAGCAAACCCCTGCACCCCTTAACCTTTTCAGAGATCTCTATATGATTTTGGATCCTCATTTGTGATTTTCTTGAACAATAAAAAACTGCAAGTATAAGAATAAATCATCTGAGGTAATAAACCATGGAGAAACCAAAAAAAACACCATTTTATAGCCTGCATATTAAGAACAAGGCTAAAATCGTGGAATTTGCAGACTACCTGATGCCAATCCAATTTCAGGGCATTGTAGAAGAACACCGAAAGGTGAGATCAACGGTGGGACTCTTTGATATAACCCACATGGGGGAATTTGAAGTGCGGGGTAAAGATGCGGAAAGCTTCATTCAGAGAATGACCACCAACGACGTCTCCAGGGTAGATATGTATCAGGTTCAATACTCCTGTATGTGCTATGATCACGGAGGGATTGTGGATGATCTTTTAGTCTATCGCCTGCCGGATCATTTCCTTCTGGTGGTCAATGGCGCTTGTCTGGAGAAAGATTTCCGATGGCTTTCCGATCATCTCTCCGGTGAGGTGGAGCTGAAAAATGTAAGTGATCAGACTGCTCTTTTAGCTCTGCAGGGTCCTAAAGCAGAGGATGTGCTAAAGAAACTGACGGATAAGGATCTGTCTGATTTGAGATTCTACTGGGCAACCTGGGGAAAGGTAAATGAGATTGAGATGCTTTTCTCCAGAACCGGCTATACCGGAGAGGATGGATTTGAGCTTTATTTTTCTCCTGCTCACGCGGAAAGCATGTGGAACGCTTTGATGGAAGCCGGACAAGAGTTTGACATTGAGCCTATTGGTTTGGGCGCCAGGGATTCGTTGAGATTGGAAATGAAATATATGCTATATGGGAACGACATCGATCAGACCACCAATCCGCTGGAGGCTGGCCTGGGATGGATAGTGAAGTCGGACAAGGGTAATTTTGTTGGGAAAGAGCCGATATTGAAACTGAAACAGGAAGGACTTAAGCGCAAGCTGGTCGCCTTCGAACTTATAGATCAAGCCTTTCCACGTCCACATTACCAGATACAAAAAGATGGGGAAAAGTTAGGCGAGATCACCAGTGGAACTTTTTCTCCAACTCTAAATAAAGGAATCGGACTGGGATACGTCCCCATCGAACATTCGAAAACAGGGACAGAGTTGGATATCATAATCCGAGGCAGATCACAGAAGGCGGTTATTATTAAACCACCGTTTTATAAAAACTTCTCGCATAAATAAAGATGGTCTCCCAACAGATCAAACAGATTGAGCAGATTACAGGTTTGAGAAATCGGCTTTTTGGCTCCATCTGCAATATTTATCTTTCACAGATGACTAACAAAAGAACCGGTTAGTCGTATAATAAGAATGTAAGATTGTAAGAAAATATTACGATAAAAAAGAGGCGGAAAAGATCGCCAAGGGAGGTCTCAAAATGCAACAGCAGACAAAACGGCAGATTAGGTCGACTATCCGAATTGGGCCTAAGCACCAGATCACCATAGCTAAGGATATTTTCGAAGCTCTTAACCTTGAGGTTGGTGATTTCCTGGATGCCCACATTGAAGATAATACTATCGTGCTTGTTCCCCAGAAGCTTATTCCCAAGGATCAGGCTTGGTTTTGGACCAAAGAATGGCAGAAAGGCGAACGTGAAGCAGACGAGGCAATTTTGAAAGGTGATTTGGTGGGACCTTTTTCCAATATTAAAGATGCTCTGAAGGCTTTGAAGAAAAAACCAAAGTGAAAATAGTCTTTACTAAACCGTTTGTGGAAGACTATCGAAGTCTGCCGCATAATATCCAATTGCAGGTAGATAAAAGCCTTACTCTTCTTTCGGAAAATCCTAAACATCCATCCCTCAGGATTAAGAAAATTCAAGGCGTCACGGGTAAAATATTTGAGGGAAGGGTGAGTAGAGATTATCGTTTTACTTTCCAGATTGAAAAAGATATATATTTGCTTCGAAGAGTGGGGCCACATAACCAGGCTTTGAGGAGGCCCTAACTTTCTATGAATATAAAAAATATCTATCGAATCATCGACGCCAATCTAAACCGCGCCAGAGAAGGAGTGCGGGTGACAGAAGAGGTGGCAAGGCTTTATTTTGACGATGCCAAGCTTTCATCGGAGTTTAAGAATCTTCGCCATGAGTTGACCAAGGTTGCCAAGAAAAGCTTCGATCAAAAGAAATTGCTTTCCTTCCGGGACAGCGAAAAGGATGTGGGCGCAGATAGTATGGGAAGCTTGGAAAAGAGGCGAGCCGATCTTAACTCCATTGTTCAAGCCAATCTGAGGAGGTCTGAAGAAGCCACCCGGGTGTTAGAAGAATTCGGAAAGCTGATCAATCCCGATTCTGCCAAATCCTTCAAGAGGATTCGATTCAGGCTGTATACGCTGGAACAGAAAATATTAGGGTTGTTGCAGGAGTAAGTTAATAGCCCGAAAATTTCCCAGATGGGAGTCCTTTAGGACCCACTGAGGCTTCATTCATGCATTTTCCGCACAAGAGAACCTTCGGGGTTAATTAAACCTTTCTCCGTGTTTTGTGTCTATTAAGTGGGCTTTGTTTCGACTTGAGAATCAACAGAACTCTTGAGCTCTTCGATGAACGATGCGGAATTGATCCAGAAAATCGCGGCGAAAGATCATGCTGCATTCAAGGCGCTGGTTAACCGTTATCAGGCTTTGGTGATAAATACGTGTTACCTTCTACTTGGTAACAGACAGGACGCCGAGGACGTGGCTCAAGAGGTGTTTTTCCAGGTATACAAATCAGCCAAAAAATTTCGACAGGAAGCCAAACTCTCCACCTGGCTTTACCGAATTGCGGTAAATCGCTCGCTGAATTTCGTGCGTGACAATAAGCGATCTGGATGGCTAAGAAGCCTCAGTACGTTATTGGAAGATGACCGTGAAGTAGTGACTGACGTGCCAGCTTCGAATTCTGATCGGCCGGATGTGGCTCTGGAGAAAAAAGAGCGAAATGTGGCACTACAAAAGGCGATTGATTCCTTACCGGAGAAACAACGAACAGCATTTGTGCTTCATAAATATGAAGGATTGTCCTATCAGGAAATAGCCGGAATTTTGCAGCGGTCTCTTTCATCGGTAGAGTCACTTATTCACCGGGCAAAGTCGAATCTGCAAAGGAAGTTGATTCATTACCTGAAAGAAAAATGAGGATAAGCCACAAGTTTCACAAAAAATCCGTGTCAAATGACCAAAGAGAAAATTTTGAAGAGATGAACCCAAAAGAAGTTGAGAAGAATGAGGAGACAAAATGACTGGCAAATATCGCTTTCTATTTGTTTTCTGGTTAGTCATTCTAAATAGCAATTCTTTCGCAGAACAACCGTTGACCCTCCAAGATTGTCTTTCCTTAGCGAAGGAGAATAACTCCAAACTCATTCAGGCGAAAACAGCAATAGAACAGTCTCAGGTGGGTGTGAGTTCCGCTTATTCATCCTATTATCCAAACATCAATTTCTCCAGTTCATACAGAAATAATGAAAGCCCTTCGGGGGGAAGGAGCGGAAGCTATTCTTCAAGCATAGGGCTTAGCCTTCCCTTATACCAGGGAGGGAACATTCGCGCCGGCGTAAAGATTGCCAGAACCAAAGTACAGATGGCTGAAGAGAATTACCGTCAGGGAGAAGATGAGGTGATTCTCGCAGTAAAGGAGGCTTTTTTTAGAATCTTGCAGAAGCAGGAACAGATTGCGCTTGCAGGGGACGTCCTTAAAAGACGGAAAGAAGACTTTGTGCTTATCAAATTGAAGTATAATGCAGGCCGGGAGAGCTCTCCCGCAGTGATGGAAGCTGAGGCGAATCTATTACAGGCAGAATATGATAAGAAGCAGGCGGAAGAGGAATTGACCCTTGCCCAAATCGAACTCAATCTACTTCTCGGCAGACCCAGAAGGGCAAAAGTATCCATAAAGTATGAAGATGAGGATATGAAGTTTCCATCTGTAGACAGGCTAATTGAAGAGGCGAAAACTCAAAGACCAGACATTCGCTCCCAGAGGGTTAACACGGATGTGCTGGAAGCTCAGGTTACTCAAGCCAAGAGCAGCTATTTCCCCAAGATTTCCCTGTCATCTTCATATGGAATGGGGGGTAGCGAGTTCTTAGACCAGGAAGGAGATTGGAGTGCAGGAATAAGTCTCTCCTTACCTATCTTTGAAGGTTTTTCCAGGAAGGCTAAGGTAAGAGAGGCCACTCTGTCACTTAAGGAGCAGGATATAAGGATTCAGGAGTTGGAACAGCAGATAGAGGAGGAGATTGAGCAGGCTTACTCAAAATGGGAACTTGCAGAAAAAATAATTGAGGTGAATGATAAAACTCTGCAAGCGGCCCGTGAGATGTACCAACTGACAAAACTGCAGTATGAGCAGGGACTGACATCCTATTTTTTCCTGCAGCAAAAGGAAAGCGATCTTACCCGCACAGAAAATAACTATGTTAATGCCATATTCAATTTCCGTGTAGCCAGCGCTAGGTTGGAAAAGGTCTGGGGAAGGAGAAACTAATGAAGAAAATATTAGTAGTAATCGTATTTGTGGCGATCGTTGTGGCTGGATACTTCTATTGGCAAAAAAGAAGCGGTGATAACCCAGGTCAACCAAGCTATGAGACAGTCAGAGTGGAACGGGGGAACATAGAGATCAAAGTGCTTTCTACCGGTACCATTCAGCCATATACCAGAGTCGAGGTTAGCTCATCTGTCAGCGGAAGGATAGATAGGGTGGAGGTGGATGAAGGAGACATAGTCAAGGAGGGTGATATCCTTGCCTGGATTTCGAGCGAAGATAGAATCGCACTTCTGGATGCGGCCCGTTCCGGCCTGGAATCTGCGCAAAAGGAAAATGATCCGGAGGCTTTAAAGGAGGCAAAGATGGCTTCTGAGATTGCAGAAAAAGCTTACAAACCGGTGCCTCTTACTAACTCAATAGCGGGCGAAGTGATAAATCGCTCCTGTGAGCCGGGGCAAAATGTTTCCACCCAGAGTATTCTATTTGTTATTTCTGATAGACTTGTGGCAAGTGTGGAAGTGGATGAGGCAGATATAGGAAAGATAAGGTTGGGACAGGATACCTGGATCGTGCTGGATGCTTTTCCGGATGAGCGGTTGAAGGGAAAGGTGTCCAAGATTTCGCGTGAGGGCAGACTGATCTCGGATGTGGTGGTCTACGACGTGATGGTGGATCCTCTGAAAGTGCCGCGCCACTGGGCCTCAGGAATGACGGGCAACGTAGAGTTCGTCTCAGCAAGAAAAGATGGTATACTTATGATTCCAAAAAGTGCGGTGAAGGAAAGAGAAGGCAAAAGCTTCGTCATGGTGTTGGAAGGTGAGCCCACACCCCGGAAGATCGAAACAGGCATTAGTGATGGAAGGGTGGTTGAGGTGACCGAAGGATTGAAGGAAGGGGATACGGTAATCCTGGGTGGGATAGAAAACAACTCACCGCAAGGAGAGCCTGGGCGGGACCTAAGGCGGATGATGAGGGGACTAAGATGATTGAACTTAAAAATATCAGCAAAACGTACAGGATGGGGGATATAAAGGTCCCCGCCTTGAAAAATGCCTCACTTAAAATAGAAGATGGTGAATTTATCGCTATCATGGGACCTTCGGGTTCAGGCAAGTCCACCCTTCTGAATGTCTTAGGCTGTCTGGATGTTCCCACTGGTGGTCAATATCTGTTTGATGGCATAAATGTAAGTGAATTTTCCGAATCCCAGCTCGCCCGAATACGGAATGAGAAGATAGGGTTTGTTTTCCAGACTTTCAACCTGCTGTCTCGCTTAAATGCCCTCTCTAATGTAGAACTCCCTCTGATCTATGCGGGGAATCACGGCAAACGAAAAGAAATGGCAATCAGTGCCCTGGAGGCGGTGAATCTCATGGAAAGATCTCATCACCGCCCCAGAGAATTATCTGGCGGAGAACAACAGCGGGTTGCCATAGCCCGGGCACTGGCAAACGAGCCATCAATAATTCTTGCGGATGAACCCACAGGTAATCTCGATTCCAAATCCGGCCAGGAGATCATGTCGATATTAGATGAACTTCACCAGAAGGGCATTACCATAATTCTTGTTACTCACGACGACTCGGTAGCATCTTATGCCCGTAGAATTATTCGTTTAAAAGATGGTGAGATTGTAGAAGATCAGATAGCCTCAGATATGGAGGGGGTTAGCCAAACTTTTGTACCGGCACGCAATGAGAAGAAAAAGAGAAGATTTTCCCTGGCTGAATTGATAGAGAGTCTGACCATGGCAGTATCTTCCATCTTTTCAAATAAGCTTCGAAGTTTTTTGACCATGCTTGGAATTATTGTGGGAGTATCCGCTGTGATTGCGATGATAGCTATAGGTCAGGGCGCCAGCGCTCAGATTACAGAACGCATCAGCCAGTTGGGCGCAAATCTCTTGATGGTGCGACCGGGCGCTCATCGACATGGCCCCGCCCGATCAGCCAGCGGAAGCCGTACCTCTCTTACTTATGCGGATGCTCAAGCTATTGCCGAACAATGCCCATCCGTTGCCAAAGTTGATGCAGAGTATTCTAGAAATGCTCAGGTAGTTTACGGAAATAAGAATACCAACACGACCATAAATGGAGTGACGCCGAATTATCCACAAGTAAGAAATTTTCCGGTTGAGCAAGGTTCTTTTTTGACTGAAGATGATAACCGATTTACGCGTCGGTTAGCAGTCCTGGGGAAGACGGTGGTCGGGGAGCTTTTCGGTGAAGATGACCCTATAGGACAATATATAAAGATCAAGCGGAGCATTTTTCAGGTCGTCGGGGTTATGAGCGAAAAAGGAAGCAGCGGGTGGAGGGATGAGGACGATATCATCTTTGTTCCCCTGAAAACCGCACAGAAACGGTTATTCGGGGTGGATTATGTGTCAACTATCAACGTGGAGGCGAAGAGTGGGGATGTAATGGATAAAGCATCAGCTCAAGTCACATCTCTTCTCCGTGAAAGGCACAAGATCAGAGAGGGCGAGGAAGAGGACTTCAATATCAGGTCTCAAGCAGAAATCCTCGAAACCGTGCAGGAAACCGGCCAGACGTTCACCATGCTTCTGGCTGGGATTGCCGTGGTAAGCCTTATCGTGGGAGGGATTGGGATTATGAACATTATGTTTGTATCTGTTACCGAGAGGACAAGGGAAATAGGCATCCGCAAAGCAATTGGTGCACAGAGGCGTGATATTCTCAGTCAGTTTCTCATCGAGGCGATCATCGTATCGCTGGCCGGCGGGATAATTGGCGCTTTTTCAGGAATCCTGGTTAGTAAGCTTATGAGTCAGTTTGCCGGCTGGCAAACGGTCATCACGCCTATTTCTGTGGCTTTGTCTTTCTCATTCGCCCTGGCGGTAGGACTTTTCTTTGGGTTCTATCCGGCGCGCAAGGCCTCCCTTTTGAATCCTATTGATGCCTTGAGATATGAGTAGCAGAAATGTAACAAAAGACGCAAGTTTTTTACCAGAATCCGTGTCATAATAGTGAACGGAGGTCAAAGAGAGATGAACTGCAAAAATGTTAAAAGGAATTTGGTGTCTTTCATGGAGAAGGAACTGTTAGAAGAGCGGCGGGTCGAAATGGAAAAACACCTTAAGGTTTGTCCTGACTGCTCTCACTTGCTGGAGGAGTTTTCCCAGTTGTGGGGGGCTTTGGAACACCGTGAGAAAATTCAGCCCTCTCCTTATTTTTGGACAAGACTGAAGCAGAGAATCATCGAATATGAAGAGGAGAGAAAGCCTGTTTGGGGTTGGTTTGAGGGTTTGGTTCGCTGGGCTCGTCCGGCAGTGGGCGTTGCCGTTTTGCTGATTTGCGTTTTCTTAGGCTATTCATTGGGAAATTTACCGCAGGCTAACGGCCAAACGGCATCTCAACTTGACCAGCGCACCATCGCTTTGCAACAGTTTTTTGATTCCTACAACCTGGATCCCTCGATCGATTTGCCGGCAGGTTCCATTGAGGCCACCTACTTGGACATGATTTCAGGGGAATAGGAGGCAGTTATGAAAAAGAATCTAATCATTTTGTTCCTGGTGCTTCTTACCATTATCAATATTGCCGCACTGGCAACCTTTGCCTATCATCGCTTTCATTTTAAAAGAGATTTTCCCCTGAGGGGCGGACCCGATGTGCAGCCTGATAGGCACATGGATTTCATTAAATACGAACTCGGTCTGAATGAAGAGCAGGTGAAGGAATTTGAATCTCGGTGTGATAGATTTAGGGAAGAGACAAAACCGATTCATGACTCACTCAGAGCCAAAAGAAAGGAATTGATGGATGAAA
>CAYOFL010000030.1:0-34760 GCA_964403165.1 uncultured Ignavibacteria bacterium | reverse complement strand
TCTTTACTTATACCTCAATCAAAAAGTAAATTTACACAACACAATTTACATAGACCTTAAAGATTTGATATGGGGTTGTTATTACAATTTTTAACAGAATTTTTTATCATGATTTTCCTTTACAACTGGCTTGTGTTCCGTTAGATTTGATCTGCTATGATCAGTAGAGTTATCGTGATCATTTTAGACGCCTGTGGCATTGGGGAATTGCCGGATGCCAAGCTCTACCAGGATGAGGGGTCAAATACTATCGTCAACACCGCCAAGGCGGTGGGTGGACTAAAATTGCCCCATTTAGAAAAGCTGGGTCTGGGAAATATTGACACCATTCTGGGGGTGAATCCAAATGCCTCCGCGTTGGCTAACTTTGGAAAGATGGCTGAGCTTTCCGCAGGTAAGGACAGCACCAGCGGGCACTGGGAGATCATGGGGCTGATCGTAAAAAAGCCTTTTCCGGTTTATCCCCATGGTTTTCCTCCAGAGATAATTGGAGAATTTGAAAAAGCCATAAGCAGGAAGATATTGGGAAACAAACCAGCATCCGGGACCGAGATCATAAAAGAGTTGGGGGAAGAACATATAAAAAGCGGCAAGATTATCGTCTACACTTCCGCCGACAGTGTATTTCAAATCGCCGCACATGAGGAGATCATAACGGTTGAAAAGTTATACGAGATGTGTTTAGTTGCCCGGAAGATGCTGGTAGGGCAACATGCTGTAAACAGGGTGATCGCCCGCCCATTTGTGGGAAAGCCGGGCTCCTTGAAAAGAACCGAGCGAAGGAAAGATTTTTCCTTGCCTCCGCCATCTGAAACCGTTTTAGACATATTAAAAAGAAATGATATACCGGTGATGGGCATAGGGAAAATCGAAGATCTTTTCGCGGGAAAGGGCTTAAATCAGAGCATCCATACCAAGAATAATTCAGATGGCATGGATAAGCTGATTGAAGCGGTGAGACTATTCAAAACCGGACTTATCTTCATAAATTTAGTCGATTTCGATATGTTGTGGGGGCATCGCAACAACCCTTCTGCCTTTGCGACCGGTCTGGAGGAGTTTGATAGAAGATTTCCAGAGGTCACAGAACTCATGGAAAAGGATGATATTCTAATCATCACCGCAGATCACGGATGCGATCCCACCACCCCCAGCACCGATCATTCGCGAGAATACGTGCCTCTTTTAGTATATGGCAGGTCGATTGCAAGTAGCGTAAATCTGGGCATCAGGGAAAGCTTCTCCGACGTAGGTGCGACCATTGCCGAGATTTTTGGTATAAAAGGGACAGGAAGTGGTAAAAGCTTTTTCAAAGAGATCCAAATGTAGCGGCAACCTTCAGGTTGCCACATTTTAAAAAAAGCCCAGGCGACCGAAACGACGTTGTAACCGCACCCTTTAGGATGCGAGAGGATGCGTCCCGCCCGAGGCGGGACGGCTACCGAGGAAAGTGGTGGCCGCACCCTTCAGGATGCGTGAATAAATGCAGAGAAAAACCTGCTATGTGAATTATGAAAGAGAAAGAGCTAATAGAAAAAGCCAAAAGGGCAAGGCTTAAAGCCTACGCTCCATATTCCAACTTCAAGGTAGGTGTCGCCCTTCTGACTAAAAGTGGAAAGGTGTATACCGGTGCAAACGTGGAGAATTCCACCTACGGCTTGACCGTTTGTGCGGAGAGGGTGGCGGTTTTTAAGGCGGTGAACAGAGGTGAAAAAAACTTCTCAAAGATTGTGGTGGTAGCAGATAAAAATCCGCCAGTCACCCCTTGCGGAGCCTGTAGGCAAGTCCTTTCTGAATTTGCCAAGGATTTGAAGATCGTGTGTGCAAATCTTGAAGGAAAGGTGAAAAGATATAGTTTGAAGGAGCTTCTGCCCGATGCGTTTGAAAAAGGGTCAATGGATAAGCGGTCAACGGACTCGTCCTGAAAGCGTAGCCTGAAGGATTGAACGGATAATAGGTGAAGCAAGTTATGGGGATTAGATTAACCTTTAATCTTATGAGTGATTTCATATGAGCAGGAGGTGTGGATGGATATAGCCAGGATGATAGATCAATCCCTCTTAAAACCGGATGTTATCAGACAGCAGATTGAACAACTCTGCCTGGAAGGGAGAAAATATAATTTCTTCAGCCTATGCGTGAATCCAGTCTGGGTCAGCCTATGCAAAAGGATGCTTTACGAGTCCACGGTAAAAATATGCACTGTCTCAGGCTTTCCCTTAGGGGCAAGCAAGCCTGAGGTCAAGGTCAAAGAAGCAGAGATTGCTGTTGGTGATGGGGCAGACGAGATCGATATGGTAATGAACATCGGCGCTCTCAAAACCGGGGATTTCATGCTGGTGGAGGAGGATATACTGGTCGTGCGAAAAGCTATAGGAAAGGATAAGATACTCAAGGTGATAATAGAAGCTGGTGTTTTGACCAATACGGAGAAAGTGAAAGCCACCCAGATAGTCAAAGCCTGCGGAGCAGATTTTGTCAAAACATGCACCGGTTTTGGATTTGGTGATGCAACCGTAGAAGATGTGAAGCTTTTAAGAAAGATAGCTGGTGAAAGTTTAGGGGTCAAAGCTTCCGGAGGAATAAGAGATTATCAAACCGCCTTAAGTTTGATTCAGGCGGGCGCCAATAGGATTGGCACTTCCTCCGGAGTCAAAATCGTTGAGCAAAGCCTTTCGGTGGAATAAATTCTGTTAAGAGGTTTGATGAAGCTCTTCGCTTCGTAATGGTTGCCCCTTCGGCGCTGTAGGGCTAGCGAGTCTACTTTGCATCGTACCACTTTACAAGAATAGTCTCCGGCGCACGCCGCTTCGGAAGCCCTCTGTCAAGGCAATTAAGAAATTCAGTGAACGTTAATGTTACCGGGTTTAGCTCCTTATTATCACTCTCTTTAGTAATTGCTATTAACGACCTATCATTTGTCACTAAATAATCCATTATATTTAGATAAACTGTCTGCATCCAGTCGAGATAGTCCGACGGCTCAGGTTTCCTGTTTTCAAAGTGTAGTTTATTCTCGTAGCTTATCCGGTAGTCCCTCCAATATCTAAATGAGTGAAACCAGGCATTGACTTCATCAAAAGGCAAATTCTTAAGCTCTTGCGGAAGAGAAAACTGCCTACAAAAGGGCTCCCATGCTTTTTCCCTCCTTCGTTTAAACCATTCATCTTCTTTGAACTTCTCGGCTTTCTGCTGGGGGAGACGATTGAAGAACTGCTTGACAGAATTCAGTTGTTCTGACCATTCTTTCTCCCATCTAAGAAGCAATTTTCTAATTCCCGCAATTCTCGGTTCTATTTGTTTGTAAGGAGAAATAACTATGTCTCTACAAAGCTGCAGAAAGACGAGAGCTGGTTCTCTGAAAGGTCTTTTCAGGAAATAATCTGCAGAGCGTCTTACGTGATCCCACGGGTATTCAAGGAAATGCTTGTCAGTTATTTCGGAAGTAATTTTTATTTCCTTTCGGCACATCTCATAATGTGCTTCTAATAACATCCCTCTAATCAACTCTAGGACATTGATCGGTGAATACCAAATGCCTATTTTTGATTGCTCTTTCAGAGGAGTTATTAGTAAATCGAAACTCCTCCGTTCTGAGTTGGTCATGTTGGCGATATCAGACCAAATGTTTTTGTCAAAATAAAATTTTACCTGATTTCGCTCTATTTTCATATGACGAAATTTGTTGTTCGTCACGGATGCCCTATCCGTAACGAAGATAATAATAAAAGCGGGCGTCCGTGACCAACGAGTAAAATGTGGAAATTAAAAAGCGGAGCCATGAACCGTGTGGTTCATTTAACCCTTCGACCACTCGACAAGCTCACGGGGGTGAGCAAAGTCGAACCACAAGCTCAGTGCCATTGTCTATCGACAATGGCGGAGAGGCCGGGATTCGAACCCGGGGTGCCTTACGGCACAACGGTTTTCGAGACCGCCCCGTTAAACCACTCCGGCACCTCTCCGATTATTTTCAAAAAGCACAACGGTTTTTCCGCTATAGGCGGTCAGACGACCGTCCCCAGACGGGCTCGTATGGGCGTCTGGACGGACCCGCCTCCGGCGGGCGAGACCGCCCCAACAAATGCAGAAAACAGTTAACAGTCAATAGTCAATAGTTAGAAAACTTCAAAATCTTTTTGTATCCTCTGCGGCATTAGGCTGTTTTTTTGATTTTACTTTTCAAAAGGAGTTTTCCTTCGCCGCTCTTTAGGAATATCTCCCTCTTTCTTGCCGATGTTTTATCTTGATGTTCTTCATGATACACCAGACTTAAAGGTCTTCTGCTTTTCGTCGACCGAACTTTACCCCCATTATGTTCGTCAACCCTTCTCCTCAGATTTGAAGTGGAACCAATATACAGATAGTTATCACGTTCACTTCTCAATACGTATGTGTAGTACTTTTGGGTCATGATATCAGCAATATGACACGGTCAGACAGTTTGTCTTCTTCAAAAAGCACAACGGTTTTTCCGCCATAGGCGGTCAGACGACCGTCCCCAGATGGGCCCGTATGGGCGTCTGGACGGACCCCTGCCCGTCCGGCAGGCGGGCGCCTCCGGCGGGCGAGACCGCCCCATTTCCGCCATAGGACGGATCCCGCCAAAGGCGGGAAAACCACTCCGGCACCTCTCCGGGAAAAGCAGAAAATAGTCAATAGTCATCAGTCAATAGTCAAAAGCCAAGAAATTCGCATTGTTCGTCATGGACTTGTCCTGATCCCGCCTTTGGCGGGAGAACGGACGCCTCGTCCGTGACGGAGATCTAATTGGTAACGGACGAGGGAGTCCGTTACCAACTAAGGGAAAACTTCAAAACTCTTTCGTAGTTTCTACGGAATTTGATCGTTTTTTGACAAAGGTGCTTATCTCTTCCTGCTTGGGCTTGAACACCAGAAAGCAAAAAAGTGTAATGGCGGCAAAAAGAACAAACCTCTCCAGAGTTCCACCCAAAAGATAATATACTAATCCATAGATAGCCGGCGCAAGAGCAAGAGAAAAGATTATAATACCCATCTGGAGTAAGGCCTGTTCGGCTGTCGCATGCCCACGGCTTTTTTGAAAAGCTTTGTGACCCGAAAGGAAGCTTCTCTTGACAATGTAGATTGCCGGAATCTCCGAAACGGCTACAACAAACAACACCCAAAAAAAGATCTTCAAGTCAGCGCCTGGGTTCACACTCACTCCCCTGGCCTTAAGGAACGCACCTGCAGCAATGAGTATCATCGGAACCAACACGTTCATCACCAGACCCAGATTCAAAAGCCGGGAGTGCAGTTTATCTGTATCCACCTGCTTATTTAACGTTTCCACCCCTATCCCTCTTTTTGCCTTTCCAAACTCTTTTGTCGAACTCTTTCAAAAAACGTCTGCAGGAGCTGACTGCATTCTTTTTCCAGGATATAGGAGATGATCTCAACTTGATGATTCAACCGGATATCCTGAACAATGTTATATAACGAGCTACATGCTCCCGCTTTGGGGTCTTTTGCTCCAAAGATCAAACGATCAATTCTGCTTAAGACTAAAGCTCCAGCACACATAGCACACGGCTCAAGAGTTACATACAAAGATGCGCCGGAAAGTCTCCAGGAGTCAAGATAATTGGAGGCGGCTCCAATGGCGATGATTTCGGCATGAGCAGTGGGGTCCTTCAAGCTCTCCACCTGATTGTGTCCCCTCCCAATAATCTTATCTTCGTAAACCACCACCGCCCCAACAGGCACCTCTTCCTTCTTTAAAGCTAATTGTGCCTCAGCTAAGGCATGCCGCATCCATTTTTCGTCTTGGCTCTCAGGCATGGCTCGAAAGACAACTAATCTTCAACAAAACTACTTCCTTTCTATTCAGCTTAAGAAAATATAACAATCCCTGGTTTAATTCAAAGAAATTTTAACGAAATTTTCAAATGCCAAAAGTTGAGGGGATACCAGGTAATCTGACCCAACGCTAAAGGACTTATTTTGATTACTTCAGCGCCTGGGCTTGCCCTGAACCATATGTTCAGGGTTTGTCTCGGACAAAGAAGGCGTTGTATCTAAAAGCTCAAACGCAAGAATCTTGAGAAAACCTAATTTTTTCTCACGCAATCTTCGAGAAGAAAAGCCACGCGATCAACCCAGCGATAGGGGGAAAGAAAAAGGTGCAGGCAAGCCTGATGGCGGCAAATTTGGGGCTGATCAAGCTGATCTCATAAGGCAACCGTGCCACTGACACCAATGACCAGGCGGTCACGTATGCTACCACAGTTCCAATGCCGGCACCGGATTGGTATATGGAAGCTACTATGGGAAAATTGATAATTGGTCCACCAGGAGTCAACCCACCTGCCAGCGATCCGAAGATAATTCCCTTCAACCCCGCCTCCGGTCCCAGCCATTTTATGATGAATTCTCTTGGAATCAAAACCTGAATTAGTCCTGCGATCATGAAAGCCGCAATCAGGAGGGGAAAAATCTGAAAAAGCATGTTTGCCGCCTTTTTCAGTCCCAAGACATGAAGGTTGTCCCCGTGCATGTAAGCCACAACCAGCAGAACTAAAGCGATAACAATCATCACAACAGCCGCAGTATTCATCTCCCACCTCCGTAATAATTGGTTTTTTTTCTATAATCAATTTAAGCAAAATTGAAAGTCTATGTAAATTGTGTTGTGTAAATTTACTTTTTGATTGAGGTATAAGTAAATTGGATTTCTCAGAGGAGAAGATAAAGGAAAGATGGGGGAGAGTCAAGGATTTTTGGGGGGATGGGTTGCTTTTAAAACTCCTGGTCATTTTCCGTTGACAAGTTCATATTTTGTGTTAATTTAATTTATTCGGAGAGATTTTCTCAGGTGGTTCGATTTTGCTCACCACCTGAACCTGTTGAAGGGCGAATCATGGATTCCAAGATAAGGCAGTTGATACACTTAGCGCTATCAGAGGATATTGGTAGGGGGGACTTGACCTCAGAGGCAGTGGTGGATGGTAAACTTTCCGGTAAAGCCGTCATCTTAGCCAAACAGGAAGGGATTCTGGCTGGATTGTCTGTGGCAAAGATGGTTTTTCAGATGGTGGATCCGGCAGTCGTCTTCAAAATGCTTAAGCAAGATGGAGAAAGGATCAAAAAAGGGGGAAAGGTAGCTTCAGTTCAGGGAAAGGTGAAAAACATTCTTTCGGCAGAAAGGACAGCACTGAATTTTTTGCAAAGGCTTTGCGGGATTGCCACCCTGACTGGAAAATATGTGGAGAAGATAGGAGGAACCAAAGCAAAAATTTTAGACACCAGAAAGACTACACCCGGCTTGAGGGTTTTAGAAAAGTATGCGGTGAAGGCAGGCGGTGGCAAAAATCACCGCATGGGACTTTTTGATATGATCCTGATAAAGGAGAATCACATCAGAGCAGGGGGAGGAATCTGGGATGCAATCAAGAAGGCAAGGTCGAGTTACAAAAGAAAAAAAATTGAGGTGGAGGTCAGAAATTTAAGAGAACTAAGGGAGGCAATTGAAGTGATGCCGGATTGGATAATGCTGGATAATATGAAAATTCAGCAGATGAAGAAAGCGGTGGGGATGATCCGCTCTGTCAGTTCGGCTATAAAAATCGAAGCATCCGGAAGTGTTAACCTTAGAAATGTCCGAAAGATCGCACAAACCGGAGTGGACTTTATCTCGGTGGGAGCTTTGACTCATTCAACTCCGGCGCTGGATCTGAGTCTGATTTTGATCGAACCATGACTTGCATGCAGGGGTGGAACTAAAGCTCCACCCAACTCGATGGATTTTAGATCGAAGGTCACATGAAAAGAAGTTTGCAAACAGTTGAGGAAAAATTATCAGCACTTCTACAAAAAAACCAACACATCTACTTGAGCACCAGGGAGATCTCGGATAGACTCAGGGTTCATCCCTATGTGGTCTACCAAGCAATTAGAGAATTGAGAAGGTGGGATTTTAAGATATCATCTGAGAAAGGAAAAGGTTATAAGCTCACAGAATCGCCTGATTTCCTTTTACCCGGGGAAATAAAGAAAAACCTGAAGACAAAAATTCTGGGAAAAAATATACTTGCCTACCGCACCCTGGGATCCACCAACCAGTTGGGATTTCGTCTGGCAGAAAGTGGAGTGGGTGAGGAAACCTTGATCGTGGCAGATGAACAGACCAAAGGCAAGGGGAGGATGGGGAGAAGCTGGTATTCTCCGCCAAGATTGGGTTTATGGATGAGTTTAATCCTGCGTCCAGACATACCCCCCTTCAAAGCCTCTGGTCTTTCCATTTGTGCTGGTTTGGCTTTAGCCCAGGCAATCAAAGGTTTCACCGGATTGGATGCCAAGATAAAATGGCCTAACGATTGCCTGATAAACGGTCGGAAAGTGGGGGGAATACTTTTAGAACTTTCTGCAGAGCTGGACAGAACAAATTTCGTGATTGCAGGAATAGGAGTAAACGTCAACCACCTGCTCAGCGATTTTCCCAAAAAACTTTCCTTAGATGCCACATCAATAAGAATAGAATACGGAAAGGAAGTTTCCAGAATAAAGCTTTTAGTTTTATTCTTGAAGAAGTTTGAAGCAATTTATTTGGATTTCAAAAAGAACGGATTGGCTCCACAGCGTCAGTCGATAAAAAAGTTTTCCTCACTTCTGGGCAAAAAGGTGGTAGTGAAATTCGGAAAGGAAAGAATACAGGGTGTGGCCGAGGACATTGATGACAATGGCTCTTTGGTGATGAGGACAAAAAAAGGGGAGCGAGTGGTAAGGGCAGGTGAGGTGACAGTGGTGTGATTCTTGAGAACCTCACTTCAATCCTCTCCTTAAAAAGAAGACGGGAACAGAAAATCCCCTCCTTCTCAAGGAGGGGATTTAGGGGAGGTTAAAGAGAGAGTATTGATGATAACAGTTCTTTGATGTTAAGAACGAGAAAAGCGAAAAGGGTCGTGAAGGCAGGTGAGGTGACGATGGTGTGGTTTTTTAAAAACCTCACCCCAACCCTCTCCTTGAAAAGGAGAGATCACCAGGTGAAAACTAAGGAAAGTCCATCAGTTAAGCTATGTCATATCAAAGAAACCCTTCAGAGAGAAATTCCTTTTCTATTGTAATTGTAGCTTTATTTCTCATAGTTTTTGGGTTTTCATCGTTTGCAGGTTTCGAGGAAGCGCAAAAGCTTTTTCTGCGCTTAAGCCCCGATGGGTCTTTTGTCCCTCAAACCGTGTTGATTTTGAAAACCTCCCTTTTGTCTTTTGGACTTGTGGGGATTTGTCTCATACTTTTCCTCCTCTGGCGCAGAAACTTCTTGAAAGATGCTTTGACAAAACTTGAAAACATAGAAGAAGCAAATTTTCTTTTTTTGTTTTTGGGGCTGGCGTTTGTTTTAAGGATACTATGGAGCACTCTTATTCCCACCCAGCTATATGCGGACTGGAAATGGTACGATGATGTGGCTTACCATATGTCCCAGGTGTGGAGATATGAGGAAAACGGATTACCCACGGCATACTGGCCCATCGGATACCCTCTTTTTTTAGCCATAGTCTACCGGACATTCGGACACCACTATTTTGTGGTGGAATTCATTAATGTACTCTTAAGCTTGTGCATCTGTGCCTTCACCTATTTGGTTGCCAAAAGACTGACCAGTCCTGTCTCTGCTCGTTTAACTCTGGTTGTTCTTGCCCTGTTCCCCAGCCAGATCTTTTTCACCAATGTTTTAGCTTCTGAAATCATCTTTACAGTCTTGCTTCTTTTAGTCGTCTATCTTTTGTTAAAACAAGAGGTTCGTCCCGCAATCTGTCTTCCTGTAACTGTCGGCGTTCTTTTGGGGCTTTTGATTCTGATAAGAGCGGTGGCATTGTTTCTACCCCTTCTGGTGGTGTTTTTCTATTTAAGATCGAAGCGAAGATCTGGTTTGATCCTGAGAGATGCGGTTCTAACCATCCTGGTGGCATTCCTGACGCTGTTTCCCTGGATGTTGAGGAACAAAAAGACCTTAGGCGTCTTCACCGTTGCCACCAGTGGAGGGATAAATCTGTATATTGGAAACAGCCCCATCTCCAGTGGAAGCTGGGTGTGGCAGAAGGAAAATCCCTTCAAGGATCTCTCTGCACCCAATGAAGTGGGAAATGACAGATTGGGTTATAAGTTAGCCACAAAATTCATCATGGATGATCCGTTGGGATTCGTCCGGAGAGGAATAAAAAAGGAGATATATCTTTTTGTCTCCGACTTCGCCGCCCTTGCCAAGGAACTGGATTTAGCGGCACAATCCAAAAGAGTCGACAAATTCGTCATCTTCAGTATCATTGGACAGGTGTATTACCTTATGATTTTGATTTCTTCAGCGGGAGGACTTTTTTTGTTCCTGAAAGGTAGATGGGAAAGAAAACCCGGATTTTATCTTTTGTGGGGGATTCTTATTTACTGGATGGGAATTCACTTTATCTTCTTCGGCATCGATCGATTTCATTTTCCGCTAGTCCCCATCCTTTCGATTTTCGCCTCCTTGTTTTTGGTATCTCAAATCAAGCCTTCTTTAGAACCGTGTAACTAGGATGGATGAAATAATTCGACTATAAAGCTTCTGTCTATCACGGAAACTGGGATTGAAGGTAAACCTTAGAATCAGATAATTTCTGAAACAAATACTGGCAAGGGATTTCAAACATGCTTTTGGCAATTGATATTGGAAATACCCATACCGTGCTGGGGATGTTCCACAAAGAGAAGTTGAAGAAGTATTTTCGGGTAACATCCAATCATGCTCTGACTGTGGATGAATGCGGAATTTTAGTAAAACAACTTTTCCCGGACTACAGAAAGGTTAAAGACGTGATCATCTGTTCGGTGGTTCCTCCGCTGACCCCCATCTATCAGGAGATGAGCAAAAAGTTCTTAAAGGTTGCTCCTTTTATGGTTCACTGGAATCTTCCCTTAGGGATCAAGATTTTGTATGATGATCCCTCCCAGGTGGGGGCTGATCGGATCGCCAATGCGGTGGCGGCTTATCAAATTTACGGCGGACCCGCTATCATAGTGGACCTGGGAACAGCAACCACCTTCGACGTGATCTCAGAGAAAGGAGAATACTTAGGCGGAGCCATCGCTCCCGGGATAGAGACCTCATCTTTGAATCTCTTCCAAAGAGCCGCACAGCTCTTTAAAGTCAGCTTAGAAAAGCCTCATAGATCTATCGGCAGGAATACCGAGGAGAGCTTAAGGTCTGGAATCATCTTCGGATGTGTGGGACAGATAGATGGAATAGTAAACAGAATAAAGGAAGAGTTGAAAAAGGAATACCGAATAAAGAAAGAACCAAAGGTGGTTGCTACTGGTGGACTGGCAGATTTGATTGCAAGGGAATCAAAAACAATTCAGAGGGTTAACCCCACCCTGACTCTCGAGGGGTTAAGAAGAATATATCTCCGGGTGAAAAAATCAAAAAAATAGTTGACAAGAAGGAAATGAATCTGTTATATTCAAAGTTCGTCGTTCGATAGTGAGCGATAGCGAGCAGGGGATAAATTTGTTTGACCACTGGACTTGCACTCGTGAAAAGAGCGATATATTTTTTGCAAACGCTTTAGCACTCTCCAGCGTAGAGTGCTAACATGGCTTTTGAACGATAACCGTTAGTTTTGTTCAACTTTCAAAGAAGGAGGTTCTGTTATGCAGGTTAAGCCTTTGGCAGATAGAGTGTTGATTAAGTCGCTGGAGCCGGCGGAGGAGAAAAAGGGCGGCATAATCATCCCAGACACGGCAAAGGAGAAGCCCCAGCAGGGAAAGGTGGTAGAGGTGGGTCCCGGAAGGATGACCGACGACGGAAAGAAAATCCCCATGGAGGTGAAAAAGGGTGACAAAGTTCTTTACGGGAAATATTCTGGGACCGAGGTTACAATCGATGATGTAGAGTATTTGATAATGCGAGAAAGTGACGTTTTGGCGGTAATAGGATAAATCGTCCGCCGTTGGCAGTCCGTAGTCCGCCGCAAAAATCTTTTAGCGGCCGTCGGCGGACGGTCGACAGTGGACTAAAAAGGAGGTTGACAGTATGCCCAAAATAATGGAGTTTGATGCCCAAGCACGGGAAAAGTTAAAGAGAGGGATTGATAAGTTAGCGCATGCGGTTAAGGTTACACTTGGTCCCAAAGGAAGAAATGTGGCACTGGATAAGAAATGGGGTGCTCCCACCGTGACCAAAGATGGAGTGACAGTTGCCAAGGAAATTGAGTTAGAGGATCCCTTTGAGAACATGGGTGCTCAGATGGTGAAAGAGGTTGCTTCCAAGACCTCGGATGTGGCAGGAGATGGCACCACCACCGCCACGGTTTTAGCTCAGGCAATCTTCCGGGAGGGACTGAAAAACGTTACCGCCGGAGCTAATCCCATGGCATTGAAAAGGGGGATAGAAAAGGCAGTGGAGACAGTGGTGGGGGAGATCAAAAAAATCTCCAAGCCGGTCACAGATAAGACAGAAATATCTCAGGTAGGAGCTATCTCCGCAAACAATGACAAATCTATCGGAGACTTAATCGCCGATGCCATGGATAAGGTGGGCAAGGATGGAGTGATAACCGTGGAGGAAGCTAAGACCACCAAAACCGAATTAGAGGTGGTAGAAGGGATGCAATTCGATCGAGGCTACCTTTCTCCGTATTTCATCACCAATCCGGATACCATGGAGGCGCTTTTAGAAGATCCTTTGATCCTGATCCATGATAAGAAGATTTCGGTGATGAAGGATCTTTTGCCCATTTTGGAAAAGATCGCTCAGATGGGCAAGCCTTTTTTGATCATCGCCGAGGAGGTGGAAGGTGAAGCATTAGCCACTCTGGTGGTGAATAAATTGAGAGGGACTCTTAAGGTGTGTGCGGTCAAGGCTCCCGGCTTCGGAGATAGAAGAAAAGCCATGCTGGAGGATATTGCAGTCCTGATCGGCGGAAAAGTGATCTCCGAGGAGTTGGGAATCAAATTGGAGAACACCCAGCTTGGTGATCTGGGAAAGGCCAAGAGAGTGACTATAGACAAAGATAACACCACCATAGTAGAAGGTGGCGGAAAGACAGAGGACATCAAGGGAAGGGTAAACCAGATCAAAAGACAGATAGACGATACCACCTCCGACTATGATAAGGAGAAACTGCAGGAGAGGTTAGCTAAATTAGCCGGGGGAGTTGCGGTTATCAATGTGGGTGCCGCAACCGAGACGGAGATGAAGGAGAGAAAAGCCAGGGTGGAGGATGCGTTGCATGCCACCCGGGCGGCGGTGGAGGAAGGAATAGTCCCCGGAGGCGGCGTAGCCCTCTTAAGATCCATCCCGGCCCTGGAGAAGTTAAAACTGACCGGTGATGAAATGATAGGGGTCAACATCCTGAAGAAAGCTTTGGAGGAGCCCATTCGTTTGATCGTCGAGAATGCAGGAGTGGAAGGATCGATTGTGGTCAATCGGGTTAAGGAAAAGACTGGAGCTTTTGGATTCAATGCAGAGACCGAACAATACGAGGATCTGATAGTCTCCGGAGTGATAGATCCCACCAAGGTGGTCCGAATCGCTTTAGAGAACGCCACCTCCATCGCTTCACTGTTAGTTACCACTGAGTGTCTGGTGGCAGATAAACCGGAGGAGAAGAAAGCGCCAGCCCCCGGCATGCCACCCGGCGGCGGATACGGTGACATGTACTAATCTTTCATTTTCAACGAACAAGTTAGGCTTCCCTCTCCATTGGCGGGGGAAGCCTTTTTTATTGCTGCCCACTTTTTTGGGTCATTGCAATACTTATTGGTTAGGGTACCCTTACGGGCGTGTTGAAAAAGTGGTTTTGGAGTGCGAAAGCTTGCTTTCGCGTTTTTTTGAGATCCAGAACTTATTGCACTGCCCGCACTTAAATTTCTAGTAAAACCGCCCATATGGGCACTCCGATTCGGGGTTTTTCAACAGCCCCTTACCCCTGGCCTCAATCCGCATTAGGACCGGGAACACAGTGCAACGGGCTGGAAGAAGACAGATCAAATGCATCTTGAGGACAAATAAAAACTTGCGTGAGGTTGTGTTTGGTCTTATATTTCTAATGAAAGGAAAGATTTCCATGAAAAACGTGGTTATATTGGGCTCAACTGGATCCATCGGCAAAAATGCCCTCAAGGTGTTATCCAGTTTTGCGGATAGATTCTCCGTATTCGGTCTCTCCACCAACACAAACGTCAAACTGCTGGAAGAACAGATCAAGCGATTCAGACCGAAGATGGCAGTGATTGCTGATGAAGAAAGCTTCCGAAACTTCCCTCAAAATTACCACACAGAAATGCTCTGTGGTATGGATGGTTTGAAAAGACTCACTTCTCATCCCCGGGTCGATTTAGTGATAAATGCTTTAGTGGGATCGGTGGGGCTTCTGCCCAGCCTAAAAGCTTTAGAAGCGGGGAAGAATTTAGCCATTGCCAACAAGGAGTCCTTGGTGATGGCGGGCGAACTTTTGATCGGTAAAGCCCAGAAAGAAGGTGTAGAGATTCTGCCCATAGACAGCGAACATTCCGCTATTTTACAGTGTCTTCAGAGTGGTAAAAAAGAGGAGGTAAAAAAGCTTATCTTGACTGCCTCCGGCGGACCGTTTCTGCGGAAGAACAAAGAAGAACTGAAGGAAATCACAGTCCAGGAAGCCTTGTCTCATCCCACCTGGGAGATGGGGAAAAAGATCACCATAGATTCTGCCACCTTGATGAACAAAGGTCTGGAGGTTATCGAGGCACACTGGCTTTTTGGAATTCCCCCTGATCGAATACAGGTATTGATCCATCCCCAGTCTATCATCCATTCCATGGTGGAATTTGTGGATGGATCGGTGATCGCGCAGATGAGCCTCCCGGACATGAAACTTCCCATCCAGTATGCTCTGTTTTATCCTCAACGGGTTTTCAGCAATAACACCTCATTGGATTTAGTCAAAACCGGTCAACTAACTTTTTTAAAACCGGATACAGAAAAATTTCCCTGCCTTCATCTGGCTTACCGGGCTTTAAAGATGGGTGGAACTGCGCCTGCGGTTTTGAATGCGGCAAATGAAGTGGCAGTGGAGGCATTCTTGGCTTGTCGGATAGCTTTCACCAACATCCAGAAGATCGTGCAAGAGACTTTGAGACAACATCAGACAAAACTTAGCCCCCATCTGGACGATATTTTGAATGCAGACAGATGGGCAAAACAAACGGCAAAAGAACTCTGTTGCGAAAGTGAGATAAAAAGATGACCACATTGGTTGCCACCATATTTGTTTTAGGCGTCCTGATCTTCTTTCACGAACTGGGTCACTTTTTGGTCGCTAAGAAATCAGGGATCAGAGTAGAAAAATTCTCTTTAGGTTTTCCGCCCAAGATGATAGGGAAAAAGATTGGCGATACAGAGTATTGTCTCTCCTGGATTCCCTTAGGGGGCTATGTGAAAATGGCTGGGGACGAGCCAGATGAGGTCAAGCTTGAAGGTAAGCCCTGGGAGTTTATGTCCAAGCCGGTGGGCATTCGAGCTTTGGTGGTTGCCGCGGGTCCGGTGATGAATCTCATCTTAGCGGTCTTTATCTTTTGGGGGATAATCTTCTTTAAGGGAATGCAAGAAATCCATGAGGAAACCGCTCAGGTGGGTCTGGTGGCACCCGGGGGACCAGCGGATGCGGCAGGAATAAAACCGGGTGATACGATCGTCTCCATCAATGGAATTGAGGTGAACACCTTCCGGGATATGGCGCAAATCATCTCCCAGCAGGTGGAAAAACCAATTGAAGTAAAATGGATCCGCGATGGTGAAGAGTTCACTGCCCATGTCACCACCTTCAAGGATAGGGTGCTGAACGAGAAAGGGGAGATGCAGGAGGAGGGAAGGATCGGCATAGGTATCAGCTATACCACCATCAAGGTGGGCTTTTTTAAGTCCTTTTTGGAAGCAGTGAACACGGTGATTTTTATTCTGGTGGAAACGATAAAATTTTTAGTGGGGCTCATCACCGGGACCGTTTCCGTAAAGCTTTTAGGTGGTCCGCTTTTCATCGCTCAAACCGCGGGGCAGACCGCAAAGTCAGGATTTGTTTACCTTCTTTCCTTCATGGCTCTTCTGTCGGTCAATTTGGCTTTGTTAAATGTTTTGCCCATTCCGGTATTGGATGGTGGTCACCTTCTGTTTTTAAGCATTGAGAAAATCAAAGGCTCACCTCTTAGTTTGAAACAACGCGCCACCATGCAACAGATTGGATTAGCCTTTTTGATTTTCCTGATGATATTTATTACCTACAACGATTTCCTGCGCGCAATAAAATAATCTGGTTATTTTATCCTGTAGGGGCAATTCATGAATTGCCCCTACAAGAATATTCTGTTTTGACAGGGGCTTGCCCTGAATGATTCGCGGTGAAGGGGAGTACCCCTGTCTGCTAATGGGGTGGGGGTTCAACCCCCACACCAGCAGGTGAGATTTGGTAAGAACTGCTTACTAAATTCTTTAAAATGATTAAATTGATAGAAACCAATAATTCAAGTGTAACCTTTAAAGAAGGAGAAGGGACGATGAGAAGCAAAAACCTACTTATTGGATTGGCGTTTTTGGTGATTTTGGTTGTAGTTCTTTCCCTGAGCACGAAAAGCCAGAAGCCGGAGCAACAGGCAGATTTTGAGATCATTGAGATTGGCACAGGCGGCTCGCCACATTGGTCACCTGATGGAAGTAAATTAGCCTACGTGTATAAGAACGCACTGTATATAGCCAATGCAGATGGCACAGGAGACCGCTTGAAAGTGGCAGAACTTCCAAAGTGGACTTGGGGTTTTATCTGGGTGGATTCAGCCGAATTTATTCTTCACGAATTTGAGCGACACAGAATAGAAAAAAAAGGGTTGCAGGAGTTTGTGAGAATAAAAAAGCTCACAATGGATGGGAAGATTGAGCCTATAGTGGAAGCACAAATTTATAAAGACAACCTTATGATGACTCCCCAGATAACTCCACCGATGGTCTTAAATGACGGAACAGTCGGGTATTATGAGATTCCAGTTTTAGAAGGGAGAACAACACTTGATGCGGAAAAAACATTCAGAATAATAAAACCGGGGAAATTGGCCCCGGATTCCGCATTGAAGAAAATGAGGGTAACTATCATTGGGCCTAGCCCAGCACTTCAGGGGGATATTCAGTTGGAAAGCATAGATGGGACAGTAAAAAAGAAAATTACCTCAGGCAAGTCATATTCGTTTCCGGAACTCTCTCCAGACGGAACCAAAATTCTAGCCAACTTATATGTGGTGGATTTAGAAGGGAACGAGACGCGTGTGGCAGAACGGGGCGTTGACACTGCTGACATCTCAGAGAGTCCGTTGGGCGGGAAATGGTCACCAGATAGCAAAAAGATAGCTTACGTGCGCCAAACTGTAAAAATCCTTGATGAGGATGGGCAAGTTATTCAACCAATTGCAGGCGAAATCCACATAGTCAATGCGGATGGCTCCGGTCGTCAAGTCATAGATATTCCTGATATGATTGAAGCCAACCCGGTTTGGTCACCGGATGGGACCAAGATAGCCTGTGGTTCCCATAGTTCGTCGGGTATATTTGTGATAAAATTAGGTCAAAAGTAAACCATTCTGAAATTCTTGATGAGGAGAGGAAAGATGAAAACGCTATATTTTCTCTTTCTAATAATATTGACACTTCTTCTCTTTCGCATAAGTGTCTCATATGGATACGACTGGGTCTGTATTGATCCGGGGCATGGGGGGCCGGGGGCATCGCAATATGGTTCTAATGGTGATGGCGCAGGTACTTACGGACTGGTCTACCATTTATCGGAACAATGGGTAAGTTTGAAAGTTGCTTCAGCACAAAAAGATTTCGTAAGAATCGGTTGCAAGATTCTTGAAAATGATTAAATTGATTTGGACCAATAATTCAAATTTAACCTTTAAAGAAGGAGAAGGGACAATGAAAAGCAAAAACCTACTTATTGGGTTGGTGTGTTTGCTGATTGTGGCTATGGTTCTTTCAATGAGCACCAACAGCCAAAAGCCAGAGGAGCAGCCAAAATTTGAGGTCATCGAGATTGGTACAGGGGGTGCACCTCGCTGGTCACCTGACGGAACCAGGCTTGCTTTCATGTCTGGTGGATGGTTATGTGTAGCTGATGCGGATGGAAAAGGGGAAATCCAGAAGATCCTCCAGCTTAGACCTCGAACTCTCGATTGGATGAGTGACTCAGCTTTTGTGATTTCCGAGAAGACACCCTGGACTCCAGGAGGAAAAGGTAGAGGACACAAGTTCGCGATAAAAACGATTCACGTGAACGGGCAGATTCAGACAATAAGGCGGGATTCGATAGTAGTCGTGCCCAAGAGTGACTATCTAACTTACCCCAGCACACCGTTTGTCCTCCCTGATGGAACGGTTGGGTATTATGAGATTCATGAGAAGCCAGGAGGTGAGACCAAAATCTTTAAAACTATAAAACCAGGGAATTTAAAACCAGATTCAACCCTCAAGCAGATGATAGTCACCACTGAAGGATATCCCACTGCAGGGGAGATATGGTTGGAAAGTGTCGATCGCACAGTGAAGAAGAAAATCACACCAGGCAAAAAATATCTCTTCCCTATCTTGTCACCTGATAATACGAAAATCCTTGCAGGAGTTTCAGGATACAGTGCGGGCATTGTGATACTAAATCTAAAAGGCGAAGTGTTAACGGATTTGGATGTGGACGCACGGGAAATCTCGCCAGGTTTGATTGCAGGGGGAGACATAGTTGGTGCCGCATGGTCACCAGATAGCAAGAAGTTACTTTACATTTGGATTGTAGAAGACGGTCATTCTATTCACGACCAAGACATTTATATGGTCAATGTGGACGGAACAGGAAAGGTGGCAATTGCAGCTACCCCGAATGACATAGAGAAAGATGCTTCTTGGAGCCCGGATGGAACAAAAATCGCCTATCGAAGTGAAACCAGTGGAAAAATTTATGTTGTAAAACTAAAATAGGCTTCAGAGCCGGTATACCTTTCTATCTCAAACAAAGAAATGGGGGATGAAAATGAAAAGAGTAAATATAGTCTTATGGATAGTGATTGTATTCGTTTTACTGATCAGTTCTCAATCTTTTTCTTGGGATCGCGTTTGCATTGATCCTGGGCATGGTGGATCTGATGACGGCTGTTCAGGAAGAATCTATCATGTAAAGGAGAAGGATGTTAATTTTGGAGTGGGGCACACAGCTTGGACGTATTTCGGCTTAACCAATTGGAATCCCATCATGACACGCTACGAGGATGTTACTGTGTACCCAACTCAGCGGGCAGCTATTGCCAATAACGCAAACTGGGGGGAGGGCGTAGATGCATTTATCAGCATACATCATAATGCGGCAGATACCATTCCAGAACCGGACACTCTCACAAATGGCACCGAGACGTTTTGGTGTAATTTGGATAGCATAGACGGCCTTGAGGAACGCGACACTACCGATCTTTTGGCGACTAAGGTCTACCTCAAACTGCGGGACAAATTCCATTATCCCGAGCGAGGAGTCAAAGTTACATGTTGGGATGTGTTGAGGCTAACCAAAATGGCATCCACCCTTTCCGAAGCTTCTTTTCTCACTTGCGCTGAGGTAGAACGAAACTTTTACTTCTATTTTGATGATGAGTGCGCCAAAGAAGCAGACGCAATTTGGCGTGCTGGCGTTAGCTACCTGATAAACTCCGGTATTGCGATAGTGAGAAACAGCTACTCAGGTGGGACTGGCGGGGAGCTCATCGTTTCCAAGTATGACTACCTCATGAACGAGTGCTTTGACCCTGATACTGTGTCTTCTCCGGATACCGCTTGTTGGTTAGGTGGGATGTTTGGGGAGGGCTATTGTCTGGATGCCATAACCCCGCAGGTGATGGGTGGATACGAACGTACTTTCCATCACTGGGCGCATTTGAACCATTTGGGCTGGGAGGTAGAAACGCACTACGATCCGCATTGGAGATTTGAGGTTCCATATTTTGAGGAGGATTATCACAGATATGTGGCTTATTTTACTGGTGGGTATTCAGCCCAGGTTGATACTCCAGATGGGGGCCAGATCTGGCATGTGGGAGAGCAAAGGCATATTGTTTGGAATGTATCTGTTGGCGCTGATTCAACCACCACGGTTTATATCTATTTGGATAGAAATGGGGGTAATGATGGATATCCCGAATATCTTGGCAATTGGCAAGCGAAATGGGGCAATCGTTATCCCTGGACGGTTACCAGCCCATATTCTACTCATTGTCGGATCAAAATAGTAGCTGAGGACGTTGCAGGTAATTCCGCCTGGGATGTTTCTAATATGGATTTCATCATCAGTGCTACTGGAAACAACGATCCGGTCATCGACTCTAATATCCAATGCAAGTATCCGCAGGATGAGTGCACTGACTGTATCCAATATGGCAACACGGTGACAATCGAAATCTGGGCTCATGATCCGGATGGAGACTCCATGTATTATGAATGGTGGTGCTTTTTGGGGCATTTTGCAGAAAATGGACTGAATACCATAACCACTGCTGAAAACTTTGTTACTTATGTGGCGCCCACTAAAGGCAAAGCTGAAAGTCCCGCCAAGGGCGGGGAGGGGCAGGAAGCACTTTTTGATGATTACATATCAGTTGGGGTTACGGACGTTCGCGGTGGTCAAACCTTTACAGTTGGAAGGCCCGAGCTCCATGACCCAGAATACTCCTGCATTTGTGGAGATGTGAATGATGATTTGATATTAAATGTTGGGGATATCATCTGCCTTTTAAATTATCTATTTGGAGGGGGTGCTCCACCGGTCGACCCGATTGAGCGCGGGGACGTAAATAACGACTGCACGATTGACATGGGGGATGTTGTATATTTACTAAGTTATCTCTACGAGAATTATCCTCCCGGTGTTATACCTCCCCCTGAATGCTGCTGGTTTCCCCCGCAATAGTAAAGGCAATTCATGAATTGCCCCTACAGGATTATTTTGCTCGGACAGGTGCTGCACTCCTGTCCTCTGTTCGTCATGGACGCCTTGGTCCGTGACGCCTAAGAGAGGGTAACGGACGAGGCGTCTGTTACCAACAAAGATGAGTCTCATTCTCGTTTGGCTTCCAATTCCTTCGCCCGTCGATAAGTGGAGATGGCAAGTCCTGACATGATCAGAACGGTTCCCAGCCATAACAGGTTAATCAAAGGTTTTTTGCTCACCTCCAGCACCAGAAGGTCCTTTTGTGACTCATCCTCCGGCGCAAGCAAACTTAGTTTTACCATCTTTCGGTCAGCATCTATCTGCTCCAGAATTAGACCATCTTTCCCGCCAGGGAGATAAACCATTTTTTGGAACTGTTGCTGGCCGGATTCATCCATCATTATGGCGGGAGTGAGAGTGTCAACCACTCCGTCTGTTTTTACCTTCAAAGTTGCGCCTACACTGATGGGAAAACCCGTCTGATGAGGAAACATGTCAAAGCCGACGAACTGTAAGGTATGCCCTTGAATTGTTTTGGTTTCGCCTTTTTTCAGGGTAAACGTGTTCTTGCCTGCCTCCTCCGCATCCAGATACTCTACAGGAGCCAAATAAATATCTTCAAGCAGATTTATCTTTATATGAGGGGTGCGCATGATGCCCTGAGTGTATTCACTATAATAGAACTTTGGTTGAGCTAAGAAATTTACCCTCCCCTTTTCCACCTTGATCTTAAGAGAATTTTTATCTGTTAAAGAATCTTTCTCTACTCCCAAAAAAGTGAATTCATATCCCAAAGCCTCACCAGGCTCGTCCTGAGGCAGATTAATTTTTACGGATCGACTCAAGCCCGAGGAGGTAATAATCCCCACAAACATCAATCCCACACCGAAGTGAGCTAAATATCCGCCCAGAAATTTTAATCCCCCTTTGGTTTTTCTAACGAAAACAAAAAGATTGCCCGCAAAAGCAAAAAGCGAGACAAACAAAAAGATCAAGTATGTGGGAAAGCGGACATTAAGTGCAAAAGCCAAAATAGTCAGAGCCAAGGCGATCAAAAGAGGTAAAAGAAGGACTTTTTTCAAATCATTCCATGAGGATCCTTTGAACTTCAAGTGTGGAGCAAAACCCAATATGGCGGCGAGGATGACGGCTAAAGGAAGCTGGGTGTTGACATAGTAAGCTGTGTTTACATTGGAGGCTTGACCAAACAGTCGGGTGAGGATGGGTGCGGAGGTGCCCAAAAGAACCATCACTGCTGAGAGGCTCAAGAATATGATGCCGAGGAGAGTTGAAAATTCTGAAGATATGAGGTTTCGGGTGGCTTCCACATGCTGAATATGGGACAGTCTGTAAAAGAGGAGTCCTAAGGAGAGGAGGATGAAAAATATTATGAATAAGACCAAATAAGCGTTGATTCCCAGATCGGTAAAGGAGTGGACGGAAAAATCGCCCAAGACCCCACTGCGGGTAAGAAAGGTGGCATAAAGGACCAAGACAAAGCAAAGGATGGCTAAAAGGAAATTGGTTTTGCGCATGCTTCCTTTGGTCTTCTCCATCAAAAGACCATGGACAGAAACTATGGAGAAAAGCCATGGAACCAAGGAGGCGTTTTCCACCGGATCCCAACCCCAGTATCCTCCCCATCCCAGCACCTTATAAGACCAATATGCACCGAGAAAGATTCCAGCACCTAAAGAGAGAGAAGAAAAGACCATCCAGGGAAAAGCAAATTTGATCCAGTCTTTGTATTCATTTTTTGCCAGAGCCGCCAGGGCAAAAGAAAAAGGCACCCCCAGGGCGGCATATCCTAAGAAAACCACCGGAGGATGAATCACCATCCAGAAATCCTGAAGCAAAGGATTTAAACCTCTTCCCTCCTCAGGAATAAGAGGCAAAACCGAAAAAGGACTTTGCTTTAAAAGCAGGGTGAGAAGGAAGATTTGGATTAGGAGAAAAAAAGTCATGGTATAGCCCTGGTAGACTCCGGACTTTCTTATAACAAAAAAGCCCAAGAAAGCTCCCAGGAAAAGCCACAAGAGAAACGTTCCCTCCTGTCCAGCCCAGAAGGAGGAGATAAGATAAAATAAAGGAAGATCAGATGAGGAGTAACCATAAACGTATGCCACTTCAAAATGATGGGAGAGGAAAAGATACAAAAGATAGGCGGAGGCGACAAAAGTGAAGAAGAAAAAAACATAATAGGCTTTTTCCCCTGCCTTTAGAAATCTCTGCTCTCCTTTTCTCCCCGCCAGGAAGAGGAGAGCGGAGAAGATAGCGGCGGTGAAAGATAAAGTTAAAGAGAGGTTTCCCAGAAGCATTCAGTTTTGTCCTCTTTTAGAGTGAGTCGTTCCCTGGGGACAAAGTCAGGATGAGTCCTTGGGGATGAAGTCAGGATGTTTCCTTGGGGACGAATCATCGGGGACAGATCCTTCGTATTTGGATGGACATTTAACCAGAAGCTGATCAGCTAAGAAAATTCCATCTTCGTATCTTCCGATCAACACAACCCGGTCGGCTTGCTCAAAATTGGCAGGTTTTGTTCCACTGTATACTACAACCATCTTTTCTTGATTTTCGTCTATGATAGGGAATTGAAGTTGGTGGGCATCTATGTCATATTTGACCTGGGGAAACACAACCTCACCGATCACCTGAACTGTGGCGCCAGATTCTTTCGCTTCCTCGAAGCTAACATAGGGGGTCAATGTTTTTCTGAAGGATAAGGCCCCGAAGATCACAAATATTACAATTATGGGTATCCCAATTAAGTATTTGGTTTTCATCTATTCTCCACATACCACAGCTTCATGGCGTTAATTATTTTACGATCACTATCACGTAATTTTAAGGCAAATTTAATTTAAGGATTAATTTTTCCTCTCCTGTATCTTAAGATTTGTATGTTTGTCACCTTGCCTCCTGTTTCCCTTCAGGGTGAACCCTTCAGGATGAACCCCTTCAGGGTGAACCCTTCAGGATGAACCCCTTCAGGGTGAACCCTTCAGGGTGAACCCTTCAGGATGAACCCCTTTAGGGTGAACCCTTCAGGGTGAATCCCTTTAGGGTGAACCCTTCAGGGTGAATCCCTTTAGGGTGTCCTTCGATCCCGAAGATCTTCCTTCGACACTGAGTCTCAGGACGAAGTGCAGGATCGAGGGAAACCCCTCTCCACACTGTGGAAGGGCGTTTGTGAGATATTTTCTAAGACCTAAGATACACAAATAGCTTTATCTATAAAAACAGTGCGGACAACCTACAGGTTTTTGTTTAGGTGTAAATTTGTAAAATAACCGAGAATGGGTCTGCGGGATTTGAGAAATGGGTTTAAAAGATAAAAAATGAAAAGACTTATCTGTCGCTGTTTTTAAATCCTATTTTAGATCTTGAGCCAGGAATTTTTCCATCTCTCCCTGCGCCTTAAAGAATTTTCCCTCTCCCTTGGCGACCACTTCGTCTCTTTGATTGGTGATCTTCCCTTCGGCTAAAAGAATCCTGCCCCTATTTTCGATCATTCTTCCTTCCAGATTGAGCCTGTCACCGATTTTGACCATTTTTTTGAACTTTACATTTATTTCACTGGTCAAGCAGAAAATCCCCTGGGCTAGGACCGCTCTGATCATAACCTCATCCAAAAGGGCGGAGAGTATCCCTCCGTGCAGGATGTCCTGATATCCCTCAAAGTGACGTCCGGCAGTATATTCAGCCACCACCCTATCATCCTTTTCATAAAAAGCCACATTCAAGCCAATGGGGTTTTTGTCTCCACAGACAAAACACTGAGGATATCTTTTCATAAGTTTCATTTTTCGTCCACATAAACAAAAGGTGGTGACCGTTAAGCCACCACCTTTGGAGTTAGTTTGCAAGATAGTAAACCACGAATAACTTAGCTATTTTTGTTGGGGTATCTTTAGAACTTCTGGTTTTTCTTTGATGGCCGAAACCGCATCCGTGCCATACTCAAGAAGTTCCATGGTTATCTCCGGGGAAGTGCTTTTTACTAAACCAAAAAGTGGCACCTTTTTATTGGTCCACACGTCGGCAGTGGTCTTGCCCTTCAAAATGTATTGGAGATGTGAACACTTAAAGGTCTTGTCCTTTATCTTCACCTTCTCAGTTCCCAGATTTTTCATCTTTGGTTTTGCGACCTTCAGCGTATCAGGAGTGGGTTGATTTATCATTCCGAGGAGCTCCTGGGGCAACTCTGATGCTGGCTCTTTGCCGGACTTCATAATCATCCTCTGGATGGTTCCGATCTCCTGGGGATTATCGGAGATGAGCATCTTTACGATAACAACGTTTCCGGTTTTGGGATCAGTCTCCTTCACCTCATACCAGTAAAAATTCTCTTCTTTCGGCTTGGAGATTGGTTGAACCTTGCCGCCTTCTACGACTTTCTTCGTCTCGCCCTCCTCATAAATCTTCTGAACGCCGCCCTCCGATTTCTCGACGCCCACGATGGAGAGTTTGGTAATTCTCTCCACGTTGCTTTTGATATTGGTGACCTTATAGGTAGCATAGGCACCCACCTCTGGCATCTTGAATTCCCCATACAACTTGGGCATCCCTGGTATCTGGGCTGTGGACGGCTGTGCCAAAAACAAAACCACAGCCATGACAAGCCATAAACACACAAGATACTTACTGGAGCGCATGGCTCTCCTCCTTTCTTGAAATGATATTATTTAGTGGTGATGATATTTTTAAATCTAACCTTTTGTCTAATCAGTTTGCTCAGAGTTTCTTCTGTCTCTTTTATCCTTTTACCCAACACCCTTTCCTGTTTATCCATCAGACTCATTTGTATATCGACTAATTTATCTATTATTTTACCATAAAGTCAAGTCTTTTTTTCGACAGACTTGAGAGGGCGAGATGAAAGCTCTCACAAAGTCTTATGATACCTGCAAAATGGAAAAAACCGACATCTGAAAATAGGAGAATAAACTTGGACTTATGTAGGAGATTGCAATGGGATGCCGACGCTGGGCAATGACGGATATTGGCTTTATCACGAAGAAGTTGTGTTTTTGATAACTTATTGATATCTCTACCAAAGGGGGAATTCATACGGGCATTCCCGTCATCTCAATTTTCCGGGTAATCGATTGTGAGTAAAAAGCTTGTGTTTTCTCAAGAAGTACCTAAGGGTAAGGTTTTATAAACACATAAATGATTGACTTCTGTTAGTAAATAAGTTAAATTTTATATAAGGGAACAATCCAAACCGGAGGTGAATTATGTCAGAAGAGCCAGAACAGGAGCAGAAAAAAGAAAAGGAAGAGGAGCAGGAAAAAGAGGCTGAACGCCCGGGCAAGGTAAAGCATGAGCGTCTTAAACAGGAACGGGCTCAGGAGGCGCAACACAAGGAAAAATTTAAGGATTTCAAAAAGGCTTTCACCAAGCGAGGGAAACATCTTTTCGATCGAAAAAGAAAGGAAAAATTCATAGGAGGGACCAAAGGAAGAAGGGGAGGTTGAGAAGTTAAGAGTTTAAAGTTCAAAGTTTAAAGTTAAGAGTTAAGAGTTAAAAGTTAAAAGTTCACCACCCTACCCCGAATTGGAAAGGTCAAGCTAAGAGACTGCTTGGTTTGGCGTTAAGGCGGGAAGGTCTGTAACACTATATGAGTAAACCTGACAAGAAAATAAGAGAACGGATAAAAAACTTAAGAGAGCAGATCAATTACCACAACTATCGTTACTATGTTTTGGACAGTCCGGAGATCTCCGACGCCGAGTATGATCGCCTCTTTGACCAACTGACCGAACTGGAGAGAAAGTATCCTCAGCTTGTCACCCCGAATTCTCCCACCCAAAGGGTGGGAGCCGCTCCACTGGATGAATTCAAAACAGTCCGGCATAGCCTTCCTATGTTGAGTTTGAATAAAGCCATCTCTGATACAGAATTTTTGGATTTTCACCGGAGGGTGCTGGAGTTATCTGAAGTCGACGAGAGAAGAATTAAATACACGGTGGAGCCTAAATTCGATGGTTTGGCGGTGGAGCTGGTGTATCGTAAAGGAGTCTTCACCATAGGATCAACCCGAGGTGACGGAATGGTGGGTGAGGATGTAACCCAGAACTTAAAAACCATAAAGAGCATCCCTCTGAAGCTTTTGGGAAAGAACCCCCCGGACTTAATTGAAGTCAGGGGAGAGGTCATGATGAATAAGGATGATTTTGAGAGATTGAATAAGCAAAGGGAGAAGTCAGAGGAACCTCTTTTTGCCAATCCCCGAAATGCCGCGGCTGGCTCTGTCAGACAGCTTGATTCCAAGATCACCAACTTAAGACCTCTCAATATGTTTGCTTACGGAACAGGAAGGGTAGAAGGTAAAAGAGTGTTAAATCACTGGGATAGCATCCAGTTTTTAAAGGAGTTGGGTTTCAAGATCAGCCAGTATGTGGAACTTTACCAGGACGTCAATCAGGTGAGAGACTACTATGATAAATTATTGAAGATGAGAGATAAGTTACCCTATGAGATAGATGGGATAGTGATCAAGGTGAACCAGTTTGAGCTTCAGGAAAGACTGGGTGAGCTTTCTCGCAGTCCACGCTGGGCGATTGCCTGGAAATTCCCTCCCCAACAGGAGACCACCAGGGTGAAAGATATTATGGTCAGTGTGGGCAGGACCGGCGCTTTGACTCCGGTGGCGATCCTGCAACCGGTCAGGGTTGGAGGGGTGGAGGTGAGTCGCGCCACTTTGCATAACGAGGATGAAGTAAAGAAGAAAGACGTGCGCATAGGGGATAGGGTTGTGATTCAGAGAGCAGGGGATGTGATACCCGAAGTGGTGAAAGTAATAAAGTCCAAAAGAAGTGGCAAGGAGAGAAAGTTTGCCATGCCCCGCAGATGTCCGGTTTGTGGCTCAAAAGTGGAGAGACTTTTAGGAGAGGCAACTCATCGCTGCACCGGAATCGCCTGTCCCGCTCAGATCAAGGAGAACTTAGCGCACTTTGTCTGCAAGGGAGCTATGGACATGGATGGTCTGGGATATAAGTTTTTAGAACAGATGGTTGATAAAAAAATTATACAAGACCAAGCTGACTTGTATTTTCTCAAAAAAGAAGACGTGATGAAGATGGATCGGATGGGGGACAAGCTGGCAGAAAATATCCTGATCGCCATTGACAAAAGCAGATTACCCAGTCTTACCAATCTGATCTTTGCTCTGGGCATAAGAAATGTGGGATACCATCTGGCTTCTGTTCTGGCAAAGAATTTTAAGTCCATAGATAATCTGGCTAAGCAATCGGTGGAGGATCTGACAGAAGTTCATGAGATCGGACCAATTGTCGCAGAGAGCATCTATAACTTTTTCCACAACGCCAAGAATCTAAAAATATTGGAGAAGCTCAAAAAGGGTGGAGTTAAGTTTCCGGTGGAGAAAGTAGAAGCTAAGAAGACCCCACTTTCAGGGAAGATATTCGTTCTAACTGGAGGACTGAATTCCTTCACCAGAGACCAAGCCAGAAAAATAATCGAGGATTTAGGAGGAAGAGTCTCCTCTTCAGTCAGCAAAAAAACTGACTTTGTGGTAGTAGGTAAAGACCCTGGATCGAAATATGATAAAGCTTTGAAATTGGGGGTGAAGACTGTAGACGAGGAGGAGTTTAGGAAGCTGATTGGGAGATAAGACCTCACCCCCTGTTTCCCCCTTTCCACAAAGTGGAGAGGGGGACGCAAGGGGGAGAGGTAAGAAATTCCTGTGGCCGCCAGGTCCCCTGACCTGGCTGAAAGAAAAAGTTAGATTATTTCGGGAAGTTGTTCCGAAGGATCAATTCTTCGAATTGTTTTCCCGCCTGACGGCGGTTATACGGTTCGCTATCGCTTGCACTCAAATTGGCCTTATGGACAACTTCGTATACCTGCAAAACGTTACATAGAATTGCACTATTCTCAAGGTGAGAAAAATTATGGAAGTAGATGTTAAAGAATGGTTAAAAGAGAAAGGAAAGGTATTTTTAAAGAATATCGGCATTAAAGAGGGTCAAGTTATATTGGATTATGGTTGCAATGTCGGTCATTATACAATTCCAACTGCAGAGGTGGTTGGAAAGGAGGGCAAGGTATATGCAGTGGATAAAGATATAGAATCACTGAATGAGTTGATGCGGACGGCGAAGACAAAAAGTCTAAAAAATATAGTGCCAATACATGATCAATCAAAAGAGCTAAAAATTGACCTGAAGAATCAATCTGTTGATGCGGTTTTGCTTTATGATGTTCTGCATTACATGAATATCGCGGAGAGAAAAAAAATATACAACGAGTGCTACAGGGTTTTAAAGGCTAATGCTTTTCTTTCAGTTTATCCAAAGCACAATAAATTGGACGAACCTCTATGGAATTTATCAGACATGCAATTAGAAGATGTTATAAAAGAGGTAGAAAATGCAAAATTTTATTTTGAGGGGCAATTTTATAAAAAACTTATACACGATAATAACTGTAACACGGGTTACATTTTAAATTTCACAAAAAAGTGAAAAAAGAGGTGAAGCTATAATGGAAGTATATGAATGGAAGGAAAGAATTGACCAAGAACGTGAGGAAAAAGACAGATTTTTTGCGGCACATTCGCAATCCCCAATATCACTGGAGGAGAGAGCGAGATTTGAGGGGCTTAGCTATTATCCTCCAGACTCAAATTTCAGATTCGAACTTGAACTTCGTGAACATAGTGATAAAAAAACGATACAAATTGAAGATACTAAAGGAAAAATGAGGCAGTTCCTGCGATGGGGTGAATTTCGATTCAATGTTGGGAATGAAGAGTGTACCCTTCAGGCCTATAAGAGCGACCCTGAAGAAGAGCGATTATTTGTTCCCTTTCGAGATGCCACAAGTGGCAGAGAAACATATGGGGCAGGTCGGTATCTTGATCTTGATTTAGAAGATCGCACCCCAGATGGAAGATGGATCTTAGACTTTAACAATGCATATAATCCCTGGTGTGCATACAGCGAGGATTATGCCTGTCCTTTCGTGCCACCAGAGAATTGGCTTAAAGTGTCTATGGAGGTGGGTGAGAAGGATTGTCCGTTAAAAAGCAAGGAGGGGTAAATTGGGCAATTATTATCCTAAATCAAAAGTTGAAACTAAAGGATTTACTGCAAGGTATTACGATACATTGATAGATATTATAACTTTTGGAAAATATTCTTCATTAATAGAAAAGGTTATTGAGTTAATGAGAATTAGACCTTCCGATAGGATACTTGATTTAGGAGCAGGCACTGGCAGAAATGCTTGTTTAATGATGAAGTATCTTTCAAAAGAAGGGGAATTAATTGGGGCTGATATATCTGAAGAGATGATTTCCCAGTTTAAGAAAAAGTGTGCTAATTTTCCCAATGCTAAAATTATCCATGCAAGAGTTGACCAATCTTTACCTTTTAGAAAAGGGTTTGACAAAGTTTTTACTTCTTTTGTGCTCCATGGATTTCCCCAGAATATTAGAGAAGTAATTATAAAGAGTGTTTTTGAAGTGCTAAAGGTTAATGGGAGTTTTTTTATTTTGGATTATAATGAATTTTCTTATAATAAGACACCCTTTTACTTGAAGGTTCCTTTTAACCTTATAGAATGTCCTTATGCTTTCGATTTTATCGAGCGCGATTGGAAGAGGATCCTGGCAAATAACAATTTCGACAGCTTTAAAGAATTTCTTTTCTTCAAGAATTATGTGAGATTACTGAAAGCAAAAAAATTGGACGATGATAAAGAAAATCGCATAAGAATTGCCATCCCAACCAATGATGGAATAAACATTTTTCAAGGGATGTTGGGCAGAGCAAATAAAATGTTTATTTATGAAATTAAAAATGGAATGCAATTTAGATTAATTGAAAAGAGAAATAATTCGTTTGCAAGCACTATGCAACATTTAAAGACCTCAGATGTATATGAGTTGCTTCGTGATTGTGCGATAATCATATCTGGGAATATCGGTAGAAAAGGAATAAAAAGGCTTCAAGAAAGAGGAATGAAACTTCTTTTCAAAAAGGGGAATATACAAGAAGCGCTAACTGAAGTAATTAAAGAAGGAGGATTGCAGTAAAATAAAGATGGACTATAAATTATTAAATTGATTGTTAGAATTATTAAAGTAGTTTTGAGATAATCGAATTCAAAAAGAAAGAACCTTAATTATGGTAAGAAAGAAAGGTGGAAAATGATGGAAAGAAAAGATGTAATTATCGTTGGGGGTGGACCAGCTGGGCTATCAGCTGCAATATTTACCCAGTTAGATGGATGGAGCACTTTAATTTTAGAGGGTAATTGGATAGGTGGTCAAGTCGCTATCGCTTACACTGTGATGAACTATCCAGGTTTTCCACCAGGTGATGGAGCAATTTTAATGAAGAATTTGGAAAAACAGGTAGTTTCTCCACTTCCAAAGGGTGTTGGGGCAGAGATCAGAAACGAGATGGTTACAGAGCTAAATGCCAATGAGAGAATTGTAACTACCGAAAAAAATCAGTATAGTGCAAAGGCTATCATTTTAGCTACTGGTAGTACAATGCAAAAGCTTGGAATACCCGGAGAGTCAAAATTCGTGAACAGAGGTGTTTCCTATTATGCTAAGCGTGATTACAAAAAGTTTACAGGCAAAAAAGTATTAGTAGTAGGTGGTGGGAATACTACAGTGAAGAGCACAATTTTAGCCAAAGGCGAGGCTGACGAGGTCACCTGGATTCATCGGCGAGAATCTATGCGTGCCTACCCTATTATGGTTAAAAGATTGCAGAAAGAAGGCATTAATATTTTGTATAACACTGAGCTAAAAGAAATAAAAGGAAACGATACTGTCAAAGAAGTGCTTCTTATGAATAACAAAACTGGTGAACAAAAGAAAATGGTGGTTGACTGGATAGTTATTTGTGTGGGAACAGAACCAAATACTGAACTTGCGCGAAGAGCTGGAATTGATTTTAATGGAAAATTCATAAAGATTAATGGATCAATGACTACAAACAAGGAAGGAGTGTTCGCTTGTGGGGAAATCACTGGTTGTAAGGAGCATATTATTACATCTGCTTCAAGCGGTGCAGATGCTGGCATGTCTGTAAGTGAGTATTTGGCACTTGAAAAAGTAAAGAAAGGAGAAATTTTTGAAGGAGCTATAAATGGTAAGTATGCAGAAGAGTATTTAGAAATGCTTAAGAAGAAAAAGGGTTAAAAAAGAGCCCTATATGAAAGATGTAAACGCAAATGTTCCTGTGCCCGCCAGGTCGCGCGACCTGACGGGGAGTGCCTGTCGGGTTAGGGGACCCGACAGGCACAGCAAGACGACCTCACCCCCTGTATCCCCCTCTCCATAAAATGGAGAGGGGGACGAAAGGGGGAGAGGTAGGATTTCCTCTTGCTCCCGCTGGATGTTATCCCAGACGGGTCTCCGTCATCCGGCGGAAAAGCAGGCGGATGACTGACCGGCCAGGGATAACATCAGCCCTGGAGCAAACTTCCGCCTGAAATTCCATTTTATTTATTGATATCCATTTAGATATTTGTTATATTATGAAACATATTCATATCGGTCAGCTTCTCTTGCACAGTTAACCCATTCCTCAAGGAGGAGGTAGATATGTTAAGAGACAAGCTATTGACAGCTATCGTGTTGACAGTATTGCTCGGCCCGGCAATGCTCAAAGCCGATACCATACCCGGTGGCGATGTGTCCGGCACCTGGTATCAGGCGAACTCTCCATATTACATAACGGGCAATATAACTATACCCGCCAGTGACACACTGATTATCGAACCGGGTGTGGATGTAGATTTCCAGGGGAACTACACTTTCACCGTTGCCGGCTACCTGGACGCTATCGGCACGGAAACCGACTCGATCCACTTCACCTCTTCAGGAAACTGGAAGGGCATAATCTTCGATCAAGCACCCGACAGCAGCCACCTATCGTATTGCACTGTAACTCATGTGTACAAAACAGCGGAGGATGGAGCAATTGCCTGTATACAGTCCAATCCAGCGATTTCACACTGTACGATAAGCAACAACCAGGCAAGCGGCATTAGTTGTACTCACCAAGCAAGTCCCACTGTCACAGACTGTGCCATTTGCGGAGATACAGCCGATCGAGGAGGTGGGATTTACGTGTTCAAATTTAGCTATCCTGTATTTCAGAATTGTACGATCAGTGACAATTCTGCACGCCTAGGCGGCGGCATTTTCGCCGACGCTGACTGTGATATAACCCTTGATGATTGTACTATCAGTTTCAATAGCTCTACTGAGTCATCAGAGGCTGAGGGCGGGGGGGGGATCTGTGCGTCTAATAGTACTGATCTGAGCCTGCATCGCTGTCTTATCCTGGGTAATGACGCAGATTATGGAGGTGGAGCCTGCATTGAAGGTGGCAACACAGACCTTGACCATTGCACCATTTCCGGTAACGGAAATGGGTTATGTGACGGCGGCGCGTTCTATCTCAAGTCATGTACAATGACTCTCTCCAACAGCATTGTGGAAGGGAATTTTGGCTTTGATGCGATACACTATGTCTCCGGGAGTTCCGCTATAATCACCTACTGTGATTTTTATAATAATGGTGGGACGCCATTATATGGTTGTCAAATACCCGGTTTGGGCCAGCAGGGCCAAACCAATGCCAACGGCGATCCCTGCGGTGTTTCCGATAACATCTCCCTGGATCCGCTGTTTGTAGGAGGAGGCGATTATCACCTGACCGAGTATTCCCCCTGCATCGATGCGGGAGATACACTGTTCGCTTATGACCCCGACAGCACCATCACAGACATGGGGAGGTATTTCTTCGACCATCGCCTGGCAAATATTGAAATATCCGACTCGCTCTTGGATTTCGACACGGTTATAGTTGATGAGCAGGGTAATCTTCCCCTGACTATTTACAATGTGGGGACCGTCGATACGCTGATACTGTATGACATCTCTTGCGGTTTTGCGGTCTTTTGTACGGACTTCGATCCCGCGGACAGCCTCATTCTGCCCGGCGACAGCCTTAAGCTTACGGTCTCTTTCTCACCATCAGACACAACCACTGTTCTTGATACTCTGCGAATCACCGATAACGACCACCTATGTGAGGTGGAGCTTGCCGGTAAGGGAAAGGGATCTAGTTGGGTCGATGAGGATATCTCTGCTGAAAGACCAAAAGAATACGCTCTCAGACCGGCATATCCGAATCCCTTTAACCCTGTTACCACCATTGGATTTGACCTGCCCAAAGCCAGTGAGGTAACATTGAGAATCTGCAATGTTCTGGGACAAGAGGTTGGCACTTTTGACTTGGGAAGACTGCCCGCCGGAAAATACCACTACGTCTGGCGAGCCGACGGTCTGGCTGGCGGCGTTTATTTCTACAGGATTGAGGCGGGTGAATTCGTTCAAACCAGGAAGATGGTGATGGTGAAATAGAAAGCCTGTTAGGTCAGGGGACCCGACAGGCACAGCAGAGATAAAAGCAGGCGGATGATAATCCGAAGGATCCATAGGACAGTCCGCCTTGGAGCAAACGTTGAGGTTTTAAGGTTTTCTCTATGACTAATCAAGAAATAGCCACCATACTGATTCACATTTCTGAAATTTTGGACATTCAGGGAGAAAATCCCTTCAAGATCAGAGCATATATCAAGGCGGCTCAAACCGTAGAGGGTCTCACCTATCAACTTTCCTCTCTGGAGGATAAAGATGAAATCAAGGGGCTTCCCGGAGTTGGAGAGGGGATCGCCAAGAAGCTCAAAGAGCTTTTGGAGACGGGAAAGCTGAAGTATTAT
>CAYOFL010000029.1:8448-34872 GCA_964403165.1 uncultured Ignavibacteria bacterium | reverse complement strand
TTCTCCATTGATTCCAAAACCTTCAGGTGAGTCTCAAGCATTGATCTTAATCGGATTATGTATTCCTTCTTGAGATTATCCAGATCAGCTATCTGTTTTTTTAGTCTGGAGAGTAGGCTGTAGCTTTCTTCTGTCTTCCTTTCGGCTTTCATCTTTGTCTCTCGCATCAGAAGCTGAGCCTCTTTTTGTGCATTCTCTCTGATCTCCTCCGCTGACTTCTGAGCGGTCAGGAGAGCTTCTTTGAGGTTTCCCTCCAGGTCTTTATATCCTGTTAGGGTCGACTCCACTGAAGAGAGCTTCTCTTTCAACTCGGCATTCTCCTTGACCTGATCCTCCAGGGTGGAGGCTACCATCTCCAGAAAGGCATCCACCTCCGAGGGATCATAACCTCTGAGGGATTTGCCAAACTTTTGATTTTTTATGTCTACCGGCGTTATTTTCAACTTTTACCTCCAGACTTAATTTACATTTTTTTGACTTTATTATCGGCAACAAAAAATAAACATTATCCTTTTTCCCGTCAATTATTTCAAACCTCCACTTATATCATAGAGGGTTGACACCAGGAAATATTTGATAAACAAAAGCCCGAAGATGGCAATAATCGGCGATAGATCCAATCCCACTCCGCTACCCAGAGGGAGAAGTCGTCTGATACGAAAAAGCACTGGCTCGGTGATTTTTGTCAAAAACATCACTGCCGGACTATGCGGATTCGGGTTAAACCAAGACAGGATTGCCCGTATGATGATGAGGATTACATAAAGATCTATTGCTAAACTCATAAGTTTGGCAATGGCAAAAACCAAATTGGCTAACACGAACTTGTCTCCTGCTTTTAATATCTTCTGGCACCAAATATGCCGGTGCCGACCCGAACCATATTGGAGCCTTCCTCTATGGCGACCTCGAAGTCGCTGGTCATTCCCATGGAGAGATAACGCATCTCAGCCTCAGGGACGTCAGCAGATTTTATTTCCTCAAAAAGAATTTTCAATTTCTTAAAGCAGGGTCGGGTATCCTCTGGATCGTCGGAAAAAAGTCCTATGGTCATCAAACCTTTGATCTTAATACCCTCTAATTTTGAGATGGTTTCAATTAAGGACAGAGTTTGTTCAGGTTCAACTCCGAACTTGGTCTCTTCCTCGGAGGTATTCACCTCCACCAGCACATCCATTACCTTTCCTTTTTCTAAAGCCCATCTGGAGATCTCTTCAGCAATACGTGCACTGTCTACTGACTGAATAAAATCAAAGAGTTCTATCGCTTTTTTGGCTTTATTGGTCTGAAGATGTCCTACCAGATGTTTCTCCACCATCTCAGTTATCTGTTTGAACTTTGCCTCTGCCTCCTGAACCCGATTCTCGCCTATGGTATCTATTCCACAGCGAATTGCCTCATTTATTCTTTCTGGCTCCACGGTCTTGGTTACCACCACCAGCTTAATCTCATCTAAACCCCTGCCGCTTTTTTGTGCCGCCTTCTCTATCCGAGATTGAATGTCTCTTTTGTTTTTTTCTATCGTTAACATTTTAGCTGTTCAATATAATATCAATTACCATGAAAAAACAACAATTTTCTTGCGTTATTTGGAGACTTGAAGTGGTAGTCGCCCGTCTGGGCGAAATGGAACGCAGGCTGAAGCCTGGCGGCTACCAAATCGGTTGATTTCCTGATAGGTTTAGACCGTGTGAAAAATGAGTTTGAAGTGGTAGCCGCACCCTTTAGGGCACGCCAGAAAATGGACGGGGTAAAGGCTGCGGTTACGAAGTTGAGGCGGGATGAATCCCAGCCCCGTAGAGAAGGATCGCAGGATTCTGACATGTAGGGGCGATTCATGAATCGCCCCTACAGATCTTTCCCTCCAACTTGTTTTCAATTCTTTCGGTAGTGTGAACAGGAACAATTTTGTTCTTCAATGAATCATCCCCATCCAGAAGCACACGAATATAGTTATCCGAAAGCCCGGTTAGCATATCGGTTTTTCTGTCTCTTCGGTTTTCGATCAGGATCTTTAACTTCTTCCCCACGAAGCGATCGATATAGCCCCTCCATTTCTCTTTTCCCAAAGAGTGCAGAATCTCGCTTCTCTTATGAATCACCTGAGGCGGAATTTTGTCCAGCATTGAGGTGGCTTCTGTTCCCTTTCTATCAGAGTAGCTGAAAACATGAAGATAGCTTATAGGGGCTGAGTTTATAAGCTCACAGGTGTTTTCAAAATGCTCATCCGTTTCACCCGGAAACCCGACGATAACGTCCGCACCGATCATCACATCAGGGATGCTATGGTTTATCTTGTCTACAAGTTTTAGATATTCTTCTGTGGAATAATCCCTTTTCATTTTTGAAAGTACAAGGTCATTCCCACTCTGGAGGGGAATATGTAGATGCCTGCAAATTCTCGCTGTTTTCGAGACCAGATCTATCAATCGGTCTGAAAACTCTTTGGGATCAATGGAGCTGTATCTTATTCTTTTCACTTTCGTCTCCTCTAAAATTCTTTTGGAAAGCTCGACTAAACCCGAATCCCCTCGGTTATATCTGCCAACGTGCACTCCGGTTAAGACTACCTCTTTATATCCATTTTCCACCAGATCATTGATCTCAGGGATGATATGCCCTGCTTCTCTGCTTCTTTCTTTGCCTCGAGCAAAAGGGACCACGCAGTAGGCACAATTCTTTTCGCATCCGTCCTGTATTTTCACCAGTGCGCGCGTATGTTTTGCCAGACCGTTGACACTGAAGCCAAAGAACTCATCCTCGCCCTCCTTGACCCTTGACCCTTGACCCATGAGGTGGGCGATGAGGGAAGGGAGTTTCCCCTTGTCCTCTTGCTTGACAACCAAAGATACATCAGGCAAGCTTTGTAGAAATTCCTTTTCCAGTTGGGCGTAGCAACCGGTGACGATGATCTTGGCATCGGGCGATCTCCTTCTTGCCCGGTAGATAGCCTGGCGCGAACTGCGGTCGCTCTCCCCCGTCACGGTGCAGGTGTTGATCACGTAGATATCTGCCCGATCTTTAAAATCCACCCGCTCAAAGCCCAAAGCCTCTAATCTTTCAGCGATGGCTTCAGTCTCGTATTGATTAACCTTGCAGCCTATGGTGAATAATGCTACTTTCATTTAATCGCCGTTCTCGTATTGTTCTCTGAAAAGCCAAATTGGGAAAGGTTCTTCTGGAGTGTCAAGTCCCGCTGAAGCGGGATCTACGACTTCAGCTTGACCTGAAACCTGTGGAGAGACATGTAACTTTTACATGGTTCACCTAAAGGTGAACACTCCAGATTCTTCTCTCATGTATTCTTTCAGAGATCTTTGTTTTTTAAAAACTTGCAATACTGATACGATGAACTGATGAGAGAAAGTAACCTGGGCTGCAGGCGAGTAAAGACTTGATCGCTGTTGTTGCGGGGTACCCTTCGGCTTAAGCCCTCAGGGCAAGCCCTTACCCCGCAGCATTTTTGGTTCCGGGTGAGGGCACCCGGAACCAACGGCGGGGGCCTTTTCCGTTGACATTCCCACTTTGTCAATTTATTATTCAATTGCGCATGTTCGTTTGCCGATTAACCTTATAATAGAGGGAAAAAGGCTTTGGATATAGAAAGCAAAATCTCCTCCCGCTTGAAAAACCAGGAGGAGTATGTATTCTTTGGTGTGGCGGAAGCCAAAAAGAAGGCGCTGGCAGAAGGAAAAGATATAATTGACCTGGGAGGTGGGAATCCGGATCTGGCGCCCCATCACAAAATCGTGGAGGCACTGAAGAAAGCAGCGGACAATCCGGAGAATCACAGGCATCCGATATATGAGGGATTGCTCGAATTAAGACAGGCAGTCGCCTCATGGATGAAGAGAAGATTTGAGTTTGATCTTAATCCGGAGACCGAGGTTCTGATCCTGATAGGGTCCAAGGAGGGGATTGCTCATGTTAGTTGGGCATTTATAGATCCAGGAGATACTGCACTGGTTCCTGATCCGGCTTATCCGCCATACAAAAGAGGGGTGATGCTGGCTGGCGGGAAGCCTGTCCTGATGCCTCTTTTGAAGGAGAACCATTGGCTTCCTGATTTTGAAAAAATAAAGAAGGAGGACTTATCTAAAACCAAGCTTCTGTTTTTGAATTATCCTAACAATCCAACAGGAGCTTTGGCGGATAAGGGGTTCTTGCAAAGAGCAGTTAATTTTGCTAAAGAGAATGAGATCATTATCTGTCAGGACATGGCTTATTCGGAGGTAACGTTTGATAACAACAGATCAGAAAGCATACTTACAATCAACGGAGCAAAAGAGAACTGTCTGGAGTTTTTCTCATTCTCCAAAACCTACGGCATGACCGGATGGAGATTGGGCTTTGTGGTGGGGAACGGCAAGTTGATAGATGCACTGAGACAAGTGGAAGTCAACGTCAACTCCGGCGCTTTTCATGTTTTGCAAAGAGCTGCCACAGTAGCGCTTTCTCTTGAAGATAAGGATATAGATGAGGTTCGTCAAACGTATCAAATGAGGAGAGATGTTTTAGTCGCAGGACTGAAAGAGTTAGGGTGGGAGGTGGACAATCCAAGGGGGAGCATATTTGTCTGGGCAAAAATTCCCCATAAGTTGGATTCTGGAAAAATGGCGAATATGCTGATTGAAAAAGCAGGCATAGTGACCACGCCGGGAAAGGGGTTGGGTCCCTCTGGCGAAGGATACTTGCGATTTTCGTTGATTGTGGATAAAGAAAGATTAACAGAGGCTGTCGAAAGGATGAAATCCTTGTATTTATGAAATAGATTTTCAATTGGTAGCCGCACCCTTCAGGGTGCGAGAACAAGATGCGCAGGCTACCGCTTTCTACATTTCTGGTTCGGGGTGAGGGTTCATCCTGATCCCGCCCAGACGGGCGTCCGTCTGGACGCCTTTGGCGGGAGAAGGGCACCCCGAACCAACGATGATACGAAATCAGGGAGGGCTAAAGATGAAATACTTCACAGTTATGAAAAATGGGTTAGTTCTTTTTTTGTGTTTACTATTATCTTTTTCCTGCGGGGGAAAGGTCACCACCCGCAACGACCAACCCCAATACAAGTTCACCATCAATGGAGTGGTGGTCAAAGACTTAAACTCGGGCAAAGATATTGCATATTTTGCCATTTTGCGGGACGGCAATCCCTTCGATGGGGCAGTGGTGAAAGCAGGCTCCGATACATTGGTAAATCAAGGAAATGGCAATTACTACCTGGAAGGATTCCCGCTCTTTAGTTTCGGACAAAACGTTTCCATCAACGTCTCCTCTGCTGACGATGACTTCACTCTGAGCACTACTGTATTAATGCCCGGCTCATTCCAGATAACCGACATAAATCATACCACTGTTACGAGTGCTCAGGCAAATGACGTTGTAATTTCCTTCAGCCTTTCAGAAAATGCTTCTGGCTATTTCAAAAGCATAGTGAGACCGGACGGGACTAATGGATACACAGCTTTGATTCCGGCGATCGAGTTCAGGAAGACGCCTATTGATCGTGTTGCGTTCGGCGAGGTGCCGGACTTCATAACCGGCACCTACCAAATCACTCTGGTTTCCTATCGAGCCAGTTTCGTATACTATCCAGACATGGAGTTTTACCTTCCGGCTGGGCTTCCCGCCAATAACGTCTCGGGCGCAAACGGAACCATCGGCGCAGGAGTGGTTGCACCCTCAGTTACATTACAAGCTGAGTAATGGATCACAATCTGCGCCTACAAGCAAGTTCCATTTGAATCAAAAACTAAGCGAAGTTATGAGCGTTCTGTGCATCTTTCATCGGCAAAGAAACGTATTACCAACCGAGTGCGTGAGCAGAAAATAAGGAGAAAAAAGCATGCCGTATTGTCCCAATTGCCGGTTTGAATACGAAGAAGGTACGGAGAAATGCCCGGATTGTGGTGCTCGTTTGGTAGACAAATTGCCGGAGGAGAAACCACCTGAGGTCCCGAATTTTGTTCCCTTGAGAAATCTGCCTTCCCGTATGTATGCTCAGATGCTGAAGGAGGCATTGGAAAATGAAGGGATAGTTTCCATGATAAAGGGGGATGAAGGTATCCCTCTTAGGACGACAACCATCCACATCCCTGTTTCGAAGATAACCATTTGGGTCCCGGAAAAGGACTTAAAAAGGGCCGAAGAGATAGCAGACCAGATGCTGAATCATATCTGAGCCCGAACCATATCCCCAGTCTGATCGCTGCAAGTCCGCAGGCCATTTGGCTCAAATGAGATCTTGAGATCAATCGACTTGCTAAGAATCCAGATGAACAAGTAAAGCTATAGCCTGTCAAACTACCACAATAAAACACGCCTTTCCCTCAAATCATCAAAAAATAGTAATTTCCCCCTTTAAGATGTCGATAAATTGAAAGAACTCCGTCCGGGGGAGTAGTATGCCCGAATTTGATTTTGAAACTGAATTTGAAGAGCTTAAATTAGCTGAGCTTGAGCCTGTCAAGAGGCTTGTTCAACTTTTGCACAACACTCTAAAGAGTTTGTTGATTTACCCCAGCAACAATCCCCTTCCCAAGGAATTTAAAAGAAAACTTCACCTGAGCCTAAGTGAGTTCTTGGACTTGCATGATGAACTGAAGCTGGAGATTAGCCCGTCTCACTTTCTCTATGAGGGAAAAACAGTGTATGAAGATAAAGAAAAGGAAGAAGGGTTGGCTTACGTTTTTTATAAAGATGGGATCAGAGAGCTTGCCTTTTTAAAAGGATTGGAGCAGGAAGAGATTGAGGACTTACTTGAGGTGACACAGGCTTCCTTGAAATCCGCAGATTTAGAAGAGGATATGGTGACCCGGTTATGGGAGAAGGATCTCAATCACATCAAATATCTGGTGGTGGATGATCTTTTGGATGTAGATATCCCTTCTGCTGAAGATATTCCGGACAACTGGGATTTTAATCGACTCCTCTACTCTGAGATTGCCTTTACCGAACAAAACACCTCTTCTGAGGGAGCAGATCGTTCGGATTTAACCTATCAATACAGACAGGAACAGACCAAGAAGCTACAGAAGAAACTCAAGGAATTCTCGCCTGAAGAGATCAAAAGCATCCAACAGCTTCTGGAAATGGATAATCGGTACAGATCTTTGGATGAGTTTCTTAATGTGTTAATTGAGATATTAATCGCGGAAAAAGATTTTTCTGAGTTCAGCCAGATCATGGAGACGGTGGAGAGGATTTTAGCCACACTCATCCACATGGCTGATTTTCACTCTGCTGCAAAAATCGTGGGGGGGCTAAAAAGATTTGTGGAGATGATGCAACAACCCTCCGAACAGACGGACTCCTTAGAAAAGAAAAAGGCGGAGAGGACAAGACGGGTGGTGAATGTGGCAGGAGAAGAGGAGATCATCGGAAGGATTTCTGAAGTTTTGAATGAAAAGGAGAGAACCGACCTTTCATCTGTTAAACAATACTTCTTCTCTTTGAACTGGAACTCCATCTCTCCCATCATTCATATGCTTAGAGACCTTAAACACTTTTCGGCTCGCAAGATGGTGTGTGAGGTGTTGACGGAGATGGGAAAAGATCATCTGGAGCTTTTGGAAGAGGGCATATACGACAAGCGCTGGTATGTAGTGCGAAATATGGTTTTCGTCTTGGGGGCAATTGGTTCTGAGAAAGGAATCAAATTCTTAAAGCAGGTCATCCATCACCCGGATCTGGGGGTGAGAAGGGCAGTTGTTACCGCACTTTTCAAAATCCCCGGATCTCAAGCAGGAGTGCTTCTGACCTCATCTTTAGAAGATGAGGACGAAAGGATTCGCATCTTAGCTTCTCGTGGGCTGGCACTAAGAAAGCAAAAGGAAGCTTTCCCTGCGTTTGAGAATATCTTAAAAGATGATCAGTTTAAAGACAAATCCCCGGAGGAAAAAAAACATATGCTGGAGTCCTTCGCTACTGTCGCTGGAGAAGAGGCTATCCCCTTTCTGGTGAAGATGGTCAACAAACGAAGCTGGCTGAAAAGAGATAGACATAATGAGACCCGCATCTTTGCCATCCGGGCACTGGGAACACTGGATACTCCTGGAGCGGAGGAAGCCTTACTTCAGCTCAGCAAAAAGAGAAACAAAGCTATCCGGCAGGCCTGCCAGCATGCCCTGCATCGGATGGACTATCGCCGGATAAGGAGAGATGAACCAGCTAAAATCATCTGAACTCAGAATTTTTTAACAAGGAGATAATTTGATCTCAGAAAGCACAGCCAAGACAAAAAAGAAAGATGTGAGCGGAGCGCAAAAGCCCTATCTTCTGGAGCAGGGAAAGAATTTAGTCTATCAGCTTTCTGCCTCCATCCGAACCGCCCAGATATACGATAGATCAAACTCGGTTTATATAAGACAGGGCGAAAGCTTATTCGCATTGATCAAAACCCTGCTGGAAAAGGAAGACGAGATATTTCTGAAATCTAAAGAAGGATATATGTTTTTGAATGAGACCAGATTGAAATTCTCCTTCGACGGTTATGTGTCCAGCAAGTTCATCATGGAGGTCTTCGGGAAGCTGCAATTTGAGAGCCTGATCATCAGCTCACCATTAACTCCAGAGGAGTTGGATGAATTTGTGTTCATTCTGGCACATGCAGATATGGAGTGTGAGGATCCCTTAGAGAACTTGCAAAAGAGGATCCTCGCTTCAAATGTCCAACACATCAGGATAGAGAAATTTGCCTCGGAATGGGATATGGGAGACGAGTCATCGCCGGAGGATCAAAAAAAAGTGGCCAAGAAAAGATTCTTTAAAACCCTCTCGGTGGCTCAGGAGACGATGGAGTCGGGAAGAACCGGAAGAAGTATAAATACAGTCAAAGGCAAAAGGGCGATCCAGTTTTTAATAGATCAACTTATCAAGGATGAGGCTAATTTGATGAGTTTGACCGCCATCAAAAACTTTGATGAATATACCTTTGCTCACTCGGTTAATGTCTGTATTCTCTCGGTCTCATTGGGTGCCAGGTTGGGGCTTCCCAAAAGAAAATTAAGCGAGCTTGGCTTTGCCGCTTTATTTCATGACGTGGGCAAGGTGAAACTACCTTTGAGCATTCTTAACAAGCCGGAAGAGTTAAGTGAGAAGGAATGGGAGCAGGTCAGAAGACACCCGGAGTTTGGCGTAAAAACACTGCTTTCCAAACGCAGTCTGGACCGGTTTTCCACCCGTGCCATGGTGGTATCTTTTGAGCATCATCTGAGGCTGGATCTTTCCGGCTATCCTAAGGTGAGCGTCAAAAAGGAACTTAATTTATATACCCGCATCGTGACCATCACCGACGTATACGACTCCATGACCTCAGGTCGGGTATATGCCAGAATTCCATTGACTCCGGATGAGGCTTTAAGAAGGATGCTGGAGAAACAAGGGAAGAGTTTCGATCCAGTGCTTTTAAAGGTTTTCATAAACATGCTGGGCATCTATCCGGTCGGCTCTCTGGTAATCTTAGATACCGGAGAGGTGGGGCTGGTGATGGAAGCCAGCCCCACAGAACTTTCTCGCCCGGCGGTGGCAATAATCGCCGACAAAACCGGAAAAAGGGAGAAAATAGAAACTGTGGAACTGGCCAAGGTTGATGAGAAGACGGGAAAGTATAAAAGATCTATTTTGAAGACCTTCGACCCTCGCCAGTACAATCTGGACATCGCCAGATACATTTATTGAGATTTGAGAGTTGAGATTTGAGAGGGTGAGTTTTTTTAAAGCTGGATGGAAAACACGATCTTTATGTTGTTCCCGCCATTGGCTTCAGGGATGAGACTAATTGATAAGTCTCTTACTTTTTCTCTGTCGAAGTTGTATAGATGTGCATCCACATAGGCATCAAACATGCTCAAAAAGACGATGCCGGCAGTTATCCATAAAAATAGATTACGTCTATCCTCATAGAACTGGAATTGCTCAAATTCCCAGTATCTATCCGGATAATTGGGATTCTGAAAATTTTTCTTATGGGTATTCATTCGACTCCATTCGATGACGGCTAAGGTGATGAAGGTTGTCTCCGCTCCAAACACCACTACCCCTTTAAGATATTTTCGATTGTAAAATTGTCCCCATCCAGGAAAAACCACCGACCTTAAGAGCGCACCCGTGGGAGATTTTCTCTCCAGAATTGTATCGTTTTGAGCCGATACGGCTGAGATCGTTTCATCACCTACTTGTGCCCGGGCTTTGTTGCCCAGTCCAGGCCAACATGAACACAGGATAAAGAACAAAAACAAAGTTTTTTTCATCATTATCTTCATATTCCAAAAATCATAAATTAAACGTAGCAAACAGCGCAAAGATAAGTATCGGGTTCATTACAAACAAGATTTTTTTCCGATAAAGTTGCGAGGTGGATTTTGGAAGACCAGCACCTAACTTAAGTTAGGTGCTGGTCTTTCCAGATCAGGCTGAAGCCTGGTTGCGCCGGGATTTTGTAGTCCCGACATAACCAAAGATGTGTTAATCTTATGGTAGAATATCATGGCAAACTCAATTAGGCAGACCAGTTCTCGCTGTTCGGATAGGGGTTGCACCCCTATCCGCCCAGACGGGCGGTCGTCTGACCGTAATCGGGGCAGGGGCTTGTCCTGCACTTCGTCTCCCGCCAAAGGCGGGATGTCGAAGGAAAAGCTTAACCTGAAGGGTTCAACCCCTGCCCCAACGAAGCTTTTATGGTCACCAACTATTTAATTTGACAAATTCGCTTTGGAGTGCGTTCCGCCAAAGGCGGGGCGCACTCCTTTTCTTACTCTCCCAGACGGGTCTCCGTTTTCCAAATCGCCAAGATAATTAGTTGATAACCATAAAAGCTTTCAGGTCAGGCTAAAGTCGTAGGTCCCGCCGAGGCGGGGCTTGATACTCCAGTATTTCCTTTTTCATTTAACTTCTTCAGAACTCCTGACAAAATTTCTTGACTAATTGTAAACATGCGGTATATATGAAAAAAAGGATTTGTTCTGAGAGATTCATCCCGAAGGAGGAAAAAAATGAATCAAGAAACTTCGATTTCGGATGCATTAAAATCGCTTCTGTCTAAAAAGACTAAGGTGACGGTCTTGACCGGCGCAGGAATATCAGCCGAAAGTGGTGTTCCCACGTTTAGGGGTGAGGAGGGTTTGTGGAAGAAGTTTCGTCCGGAGGAGTTAGCTACCTTCGATGCTTTCATGGCTAATCCCGAGTTGGTTTGGGAGTGGTACCAATACCGGAGAAAGATAATTGAAGATATAAAACCAAATCCGGGTCATTTCGCTTTAGCCGATTTCCAGAACTATTTTGATAAATTTGATTTAATCACCCAGAACGTGGACGGGCTTCATCACACGGCGGGATCTAAGAATGTGATTGAGCTTCACGGAAACATAAAAAGGAATAAGTGCATCCAGTGCGGGAAAAAGTATGAAACGCTGGAGGGAACCACAGAAGGCATTCCTCCCAAATGTCCTTGCGGAGGAAACGTCCGTCCGGACGTGGTCTGGTTTGGAGAGATGTTGCCACAGGATGCTTTAAACTATGCTTTTGCCGTCTCATCAGAGTGCGATCTTTTCTTCTCCGTTGGGACCTCCGCGGTGGTGCATCCTGCCGCTTCGTTACCCTTAATCGCCAAAAGAGGTGGGGCTTATGTGGTGGAGGTGAACATATCCCCCACGGAGATCACTCATGTGGTGGATGAAAGCCTTTTGGGTAAGTCTGGAGAGATTTTGCCGTTGCTGGTAAAGTTCTTCAAATGAACATAACTTGACTTGTTTGAAATAGAGATGGCTTTTGTAGTTGCCCGATTCATCGGGCTTACAGGCCTGTGGGGTCCCTGACACGACAGAAGCCTCCTGCCAGATCGGAAGACCTTGGTGGACACAGAATAAGGTAGGTAAGAATAATTCTGGGCTCTAAACCCGCAAAATAAACGCTGATTTTATAGATTTCTGTATTATCTTAGGGATAGAGGTAATTTTATGAAAAAGTTAATTTTGGGGTTTGTGCTGGCAGTGATCCTGGGGTGTGGGATTGCCTCGGCTGATACTCACTATGTCTCCCCCTATGGGAGTGATACCTATCCGTACACCTCCTGGGAGACGGCGGCGGATTCAATACAGAAGGGGATAAATGCGGCTTCCTCCGGGGATACGGTCAGGGTGGGTGCAGGAACTTATTATGAAGGTGTGGTTTTGAAGCCAAATATTACCCTTTTGGGTGCGGGGATGGATTCGTGCATCATAAACGGCGATGTACCCAGTGAACCCCAGTATATTGTTTATGGTGCTGACAGCAGTGTGGTGGAGGGATTTCATGTGATTGGAAGGGATACTGGTGACGAAGGAGGCGTTGGAATTTACAGCACTTTAAGGCATAAAAGAATAAGTAACAATAAAATAACCAACTGCTGGATTGGCATATTTGCAGGCAAATATGGTATGGTTGTTGACAATAATATTAGCAGTTATAATACCGTGGGCATAAGCACAGGCTTCGCAGGTGATGGGTTGATCATGAATAACACCATAACTCACAATGAGCTTGGCATCAACCTCTTCTATGGTTCAGGTTATTCGATTGTGAAAAATATTATCTCCTACTCTGGTTATGACAAACCTATTAGTGGTCATATCATGGATTCTCTTCTTATCCAGAACAATCTAATCACGGATATGTCTACAGAATTTTCCTTCCCAGCTATATATTTAAGTAATCATGGGGCATCTAAGGTAATGGCAGCAAACAATACTCTGTGTGTTGATGAAAAATATGGAGGGATCTTCATTAGTAAAATCAACTCTGATATCAAAAATAACATTATAGCTAATACCTCTTGTGCAGTGAAAGCTGACAGCCCGAGTTGCTATGTAACGGCATCTTATAACGATCTCTGGAATAATACACAGAACTATTATGCTTCGGGTGGAGCAGTAATAGACACCTCTCTGGGAGGGAATATCTATCAAGACCCGATGTTTGTAGACCCAGACAGCGATTTTCACTTACAGAAATATTCTCCCTGCATTGATGCAGGTGACCCGAATATAAAAGACCCTGATTCTTCCAGATCAGATATTGGGTGTTACGGAGGCTCGTATGGAGAGATTTACACTTATCTGGATTTACCACCAAAAGCACCCGACAGCCTGGATGCTTCTTTTGATAGTGTTACTATTACTTTAACCTGGAGACCTAATACCGAGGCTGATTTATCGCATTATACGGTTTACAAAGACACTCTTTTTGGTTTTACCCCTGACAGTTCTAAGATAGTCGGAACAGTATCAAAGGACAGTTCAAGTTTTAAAGACTACAATTGGGAATATGGGAAAACCTATTATTATAAACTTTCTGCCTGGGATTTTACCGACCACCAAAGTCCCTATTCAGATGAGCTTATGATTGAAGCCACCGACGTTCCCTGGACTGAAGAAATAGAGACACAGATAACGAAATATCAGCTATCCCAGAACTATCCCAATCCCTTTAATCCGACTACAGTTATTGTCTATTATTTACCTGACATTGGTTATCAGCCCGCAGAGGTGGAGTTAACTATCTATAATGTTTTAGGAAAAGTTGTCAGAACTTTGGTCAAAGCGAGACAACATCCCGGCGAACACAGAGCGGTGTGGGATGGGAAGGATGATCAAAGCAATGACGTGGCATCAGGGATATACTTCTACAGACTAAAGGTCAGCGGGATAGAGTTTGTGAAGGCGAGGAAGATGCTGCTTTTGAGATAGGGAGAAGTAGGCAGTAGACAGTAGGCAGACTACAGATGAGACCTCAAGCCAGCCCGTTTAGATTAGTAAAGAGTAGAGTGGAGAGAGTATAATGTGGAAAAGGGAGAAGGAAAAACTGACACCTATCACCTACAACCTATAACCTTTTAAAAACAGGAGGTGTTTTATGTGGTTAAAAGTGGTAAGGGTCTGGATGGTTTTGGTGGTAATATTTATTTTTGCCGCCAAAGTCTGTTCCGGGGACGAGTTTTATTATGGAGGCTTCCATGCCCATCAGGTTTTCGAGAAATTCCCTGATTTAAAGGACAGCCTGAGGTTCAACCTTGTTTTTCTGATGAACCTGGGTAGCGACAACATCCACTATCTGGCTGATAATTCCCTAAAGGCAGTTGCAGAGCAATGCGATCATAACTCTTCACCGACCTGGTGGTCAATACAAAGTTATTACACTTTGTGGGAGGCGGAAGGTTTTCCTGAATCCCGAAAAGGATTCAGCTATAACGGCGGAGCTCAGATCTGTGACCCGGAGGCACATCCTTATCCCTGCAACGACCCATCCTGGAACGCAATGAGATTTGACAATCCCTCAGATTCCGGGATTGTGCAGACAGGGCCAGATTATCAACAGTATAGTTTGGGAGGCAATCCTTATCTTGTTAATTTCAATCTTAAGTTTCTGGGTGACCGGTCTATTTCCTCTCGGGAAGTCTGTAGAATATTGGTAGTTGCTGATGATGCAACTATTAAAGAGACCACTTTGGTTGTGGGCGATTTCCCAGCGAGTGGCTATGAGGAGTTTCAGCTTCAGTATACTTTGCCTGACTACAAGGACACTCAATTCAAAATCTACTGGTATGGAGTGGACACTCTGTACATTGACTACGTTGAGGTAGGCAACCAAAGTGGATATGAGTTGATGAGCGGGATCCATGACCAAGACATCTTAGACTACGTCCAACAGTCGTGGGTTGATACCTCGGTGGTCTACCGTTGGTATATGAGGGACCAGCCCCAGTCCATTGACTGTTACATGCCCTATGCCCATATCGACAGTCTCTTAAAGAACAACTTGCCCAATATTCCCGGAGCACAGTTCTACTGCAACTTCAGTGATACTTCCGAAGTCCATGAGTATTTGCTAAGATCAGATCCAGTGGAATATATGATTGATCTCTATCCGTTTCGTGCGCACGATTCCCCCTCGAACTATCAAACCTGTATAGATGGGTTGACCAAGAGACTCTCCGAGGGTAAAATAAAGGCGGAGAGCGTGAGCAAGGATTTATGGGTGGCGATACAGGCACATATTGTTGGCGAGGCGAAGGCTTCCTGCGACCCCGGTGAGATAGAATACCTATATCCGCCGGACAGTACTGGAACCATCTATTGCTGCACATACCGGGATCCCACAGAATATGAGATAAGGCTTCAAACGTTTCTGGCGATGTGTTATGGCGCAGATGCGGTGATGAACTATCGCATCCCTTACCATTGGGATAGTTCTCATCTGGAAACTGGTTTGTATGATCAATTTGGTGATTCAGCTACTTACAAATGGGAGGAGATAAAAGACTTCAGCGGGCCAAGAGTAAAGCAATTAGGCTCCATAGTGAGGGATCTGAATTGGCAAGGTGCCGGAGTATGCTACGAGGTGGCTTCCATTCCAGGCAGCTTCGTTGATAGTCTGAAAAGCGCCGAATTCGATTCCGCCTGGGTGGAAGCTGGCTTCTTCAAAGACAGCGTCGATACGGATTATTTCATGCTGGTCAACCGCCAGTGTCTCGAAAACGAGGAACAGAATGTGACTGTTTATATCGACAACACACAAATCGGGGATGAAACAATGTGGTATGTGATAGACCAATATTCACAGGATACCACTTTTACCGGTGCAATAGACGGCGCCATTCCCTTCACCACCCATCTTGACCCCGGCGAGGGCAAGCTCTTTAAATTAGCCTCCTTCCCGGACTCGGCATTCCACGGCGCCGCTCATCCCTTCACCTGGCAAGGGGGTATAATGATAGACGGGGATGTGACAGTATCTTCGTACACAACCTTAACCATCAAACCGCCAGCCAGAATTACCTTTATGGCAAATACTGATGTAGTCCAGGTTCCTGGGTATGACCCTACAGATGCCGACTTTATAGTCAACGGGGGTTTACGAGCGGTGGGAACCGAAACCGACAGCATTATGTTCACTTCAACAGAGGGCAATCCGAATGATTGGGAATGGATTGAGGTGTCGGATTCTGCAAGTTCAAATGGTATTTTGTCTTATTGTGTGGTAGAGAACGCTTACATAGGCATTGAACTGAATAGTCCAGATCCGGATAGCATTACGCATTCAAGTTTCCGCAACAATAGAATGCGGGGGATAGTGTGGCGGAATGATACTGACGGCATAATTAGTCATAATCGCGTGTTCTCTGACACCACATACCACATGGATAGTTATGGTATCGAATTACACAGAATAAGGACTGGAATGTCTTCAAATTCCGTTGCTCAGAATGTTATAACCAACTACCGTGATGGGCTTTGGATTGATGACTGTTCAACAAAAGTCACGTGTAACTCTATATCGAATGCCCAATATCGTGGTGTTTGTGTTGGCGAACAATGGCATACATCATTTCCAAGTTATGTGATACTTGACAACGTTTCCGTAACGGGAAACCTAGACGATTTTGGCTTTTATACTTATGGGAACAGCGGCTTTCTCGAACTTGAACACTGTCGTTTGCTCCCGAATGTGGACAATGGTCCATCTATCGGGGTTATTTTTCAAAACAATGCGGTCGGCCCTAACCCTTACTCTATGCGCTGGTGCGAAATAAAAGACTTCACTGAGGAAGGAATTTTTTGTCATGGGCAAGCGGTCGCTGATATGGGCACCACAGATGACAAAGGGTACAACAAGGTTTATAGTGATGTTGATAGCGCGTGGTATGTTTTTAGATCAGGCAAAAGCCTCTCACCTATGTACGCCCAATACAACTGGTGGGGTGAATACCCACCTGATGCCAGTCGCTTCTTTGGAAATGTGATATACATGCCTGCCTTGGAGTTCGAATTGGTGGAAGATACTGTGTACAAGGTGGCTGGTTCTCAAAACGTGCCAAAGAAATTTCAGCTTGTTCAGAATTATCCTAATCCCTTCAATCCAGTGACCAGTATTCAGTTTACAGTTGGCAGTGATCAGTCTTCCTCCAACGTCACTCTGAAAATCTATAATATACTTGGACAATTGGTGAGGACCCTGGTGGATGAAGAAAAAGCCGAAGGAAGTTATACTGTATACTGGGACGGGCGAAGTGATGATGGCAAGACGGTCTCAAGTGGAATCTATTTTTGCAAAATAGAAGCTAGTGAATTTACTGATGTTAAAAAGATGGTGTTGCTCCGTTAAATTTTGAAAACCACGGTGCCATATAAGAAAGGAGAAAAAGATGAAAGCAAGAAATTTCTCTAAGAAAATCGGCCCTTTGTTTGCAGCGGCAATAGTGATACTTTATGCCTCGCCCGGATTGTGTGATAACAGAGTTGACATTGAGTTATCAAAAGCTTCCGTACTTACTCCGGCGAATGATTCGCTGTCAAGTAGACTGCTATTCAAATTCGACCTGCCTTCTAAATTGAACGACAAACGGATTGATTATGCAGAAATTGTTTTTTATCCAAAGACAGATACAACAAGCAGGCATTCGATTATGTTTGCAGGATACCCTGTTACGACTGATTGGAATAAGGCTACAGCTTCCTGGTCAGGCCCATGGACAAACCAGGGCGGAGACTACACTGATTCATTATATGAAATCGGGTTGATCAAAGCAAGAGGTGATGGAAAAGTTAGATTCGATATAACCCGTCTGGTAAAAGAATGGCAACAAGGATCGATACCAAATTATGGTTTGATAATAATTCCATTAGAAGAAGAAAGAAAAATAACAGGGTTGGTGCATCCATCGGGTTTTCCACAAGGCGTCTTCGCTAAGGTGATCATCTATTTCAGCTACACGCATCCGTAGCATAAACTGTAGTTGCCCAGTTCATCGGGTTTTTGGGCTCAATGAATTGAGCAACTACAGGGAATTTGCACAGAGGTCTATAAATTTTCATGAAAGTGAAAGATATTAAAGAGCGAATAGAGACAGCGTATGCGCTTTTAGAAAATTGCGTGGTATGTCCCAGAAAGTGTAAGGTAAATCGGCTGAAAGGAGAGAAAGGGTTCTGTGGTGTGGGACAAAATCTTAAGGTGGCAAGTTATAATGTCCATTATGGTGAGGAGCCACCTATATCTGGAACCAAAGGATCGGGAACCATATTCTTTTCCGGTTGCAATTTAAGATGCCTCTATTGCCAGAACTTCCCTATCAGCCAGATGAGACATGGAAAAGAGATAACCACGCACAAATTGGCAGATATGATGCTTTACCTTCAATCAAAAGGATGCCACAATATTAACTTGGTAACACCTACACATTTTGTGCCTCAGATACTCAAAGGATTGTCTTTTGCCTGGGAGAAAGGTTTTAATCTCCCTTTAGTCTACAACACCTCTGGGTATGAGTCTTCCGAATCTCTGAAGCTTCTGGAGGGAGTAATTGATGTGTATCTTCCGGACATGCGGTATTCAAACAACCGTATCGCCAAAAAGCTTTCGTCGGTTTCAAATTATGTGGAGGTGAACCGAAAAGCAATAAGGCAGATGTATCAACAGGTGGGGAATTTGGTTACTGATGAGTGGGGCGTCGCCAGAAAAGGATTAATCATCAGGCATCTGATTTTGCCCAATAACTTAGCCGGAAGCGAAGAAACCTTCCGATTCATAAAACAAAAGATTCATCAGGATGTATATGTAAGCCTGATGGGTCAATATTTCCCCAGCTTTAAGGCAGGCAATCTCGTATCAATAAACAGGAAAATTACCTCTGAGGAATACGAGTCTGCGGTGAAAAGCTTTTTTAAGTCGGGCTTGAGCCGGGGATGGATGCAAGAGGGAATGAAGCATGAGGCACAGTGTGTGGAAGAATAACCTTTTTGTGTTCTTTTTTTTATTTTCTCTTTTGTGTGGATGCACGTATTTCAATACCTTCTATAATGCCAAGAAAAGCTTCAAGGAGGCAGAGAAGGCACAGAAGAAGGCACCCGCAAAGATACGGGACCAAGCCGGCAGGGGCCATTACGAAAATGCCATAAAGAAAGCCTCCAAGGTTTTGACCTTCCATCCTAAAAGCAGATGGGCAGATGATGCCTTATTCTTGATTGGAAGATCCTACTTCAACATGGGGGAATATGTAAAGGCGCAAAGAAAATTTGAAGAGCTTCAAATTAGCTTTCCCAAAAGCAAGCTGGTGGATGATTCGCGCTATTATATAAGCATGTGTTGCTACTACTCCAGTGAGGAAATGGAAGCAATAAACTCGCTAAAGACCTTACTTGAGTCGGAAAAGATTAAAAAGAAAAGAAAGGGAGAGATATCCTTCATGGTAGGGGAGATTTATTTTCAAAGGGAGGAGTATGCCCATGCCATGACCTACTATGAGAAGACCATAAACCAGTTTGATCCCGATACCCTCTCCGCCCTAACCCAGTTTCGCATAGGAGAGTGTTTCTGGCTGAGAAAAGATTATGATAAAGCCAGGGAGGCATTTGCTGGTGTGGAAGGACACCATCCATCTTTTGAGCTTTTATTCGAGTCAAAATTCAAAGGGGGCGAATGCTTTTATATGTTGGGGGATTATCAGAAGGGAATGGAAATTTATGTCAAGCTGGCAGAGGATGAAAGATTCTCTGCCAAACTCCCTTTGATAAAGTTGAAGATCGCCCAGGGGCACAATTTTTTAGATGAGCTCTGTCTGTCCATGGAGGAATATTACCAGATAACCGAAAACCATCCCAAAACCGAGGAGTCGGCAAAAGCCTATTTTCAACTGGGACAAATATATCAGGATAGGTTTGGTGATCTGGGGCAAGCCAAAGAGATGTATGAAAGCTGTAAGGGTGAGGTCCCCCGATCAGAGATAGCTAGGGAGGCGCTGGCTAAAAGTGCAAATATTTCTAAAATAGAGGAGTACCAAAGGGAGCTCTCAGACGAGGAGACGGATAAATCCAGCAAAGCTCTATTTTTGCTGGGTGAACTATACCTCACCCAGATGAATCAGCCTGATTCAGCCTTAGCTGAGTATTTAGCTTTGGCGGATCAGTTTCCCCAATCCAAATACGCCGCCAAATCGCTTTATGCCGCCGCCTGGATTTTTGAAAATGTAAAGCAAGACACGGTTGAAGCGGAGGAGATTTATCGAAGAATTTTAGCTGAGTATCCGGAATCGGATTATCAAAGATTAGCTTTGGAATTTTTAAATGCGTCGCCTGAATCTTTTGCTCTTGATGGGGACAATGCGGAAGAGATTTATCAGGAGGCGGAGAGGCTTCTTTTTGAGGAAAACGATATTGATTCAGCTTTGGTTTTGTATGATCTGATAATGAAAGAGTTTCCTCAGAGTCTGTATGCCAGCAAATCCGCTTATGCTAAAGCCTGGGCAATCGAGTGTTTTGCCAATCCGGGCGATAGCACCGTAACTTTAGCTTATCTGAAGGTGATTGATGAGTATCCGGAGACAGAATATGCAGAGGAAGCCCGGATAAAGCTGGGACTTTCCACAAGAGTTCAGCCCACTCTTCCTCCACCAGCCACAGATACCACTTCCCAGCAAGATGAGGAGAAGGATACAACCATGATAGCTGAGCCCGATACCTCCGGACCCAAAATACCAAAAGCTCCAGAACCTCTAAAAAAAGGAGAGTTCGTGTATCCGGAGACAGAGATTCTTTCCGGCATCAAAGGGGCGGTGGTGCTGAAAATCAGAATTGACTTCGATGGAACTGTAAGCGATGCGGAGGTGGTGAATTCACTGGAAAACCCATGGATAGATGAGGCGGCCAAGGAGGCGACTTTGAACACCACCTTCAATCCAGAAGAAATCGATGCGATGCAGTTGGGCGGGTGGTTTTTGTACAAGGTGGAAGTGATACCTCCAGATACGGATGATTCAAAACTCGACCCCGGCGACTGGAAACCCTAACATGATCTCTCAGTTTTCAAGCCCCATCCTGTCTAAAGAAAATCCTCAGGAGGGGATCTTTAAACTCACCTTTTCTTCTTCCCTTATCTCCAAAAAGGCAAAACCGGGAAATTTTGTTCATATAAAAGTCAGTTCAAATGACCATCCCCTTCTTCGAAGAGCATTTAGCATTCATAGCGTAGCGAAGGATAAAGATAGCTTTGAGGTACTATTCAAGGTGGTAGGAAAGGGGACAGAGATTTTGTCAAAGAAATCTTTAGGCGATATACTTGACATTCTGGGACCTGTCGGCAATAGCTTCGCACCTCCTAAAAAGGGGCAGGAAATCATGCTGGTAGCAGGAGGAATAGGGATAGCACCTTTGTGGTTTCTTTTTACCCATCTGCTCAAAAAAACTCACAAAAACAAATTGACATTTTTCGTGGGTGCTAAAAGCAAAAATGAACTTTTGTATGCTCAAAAGTTAAAAAGGACTAAAGCCAGATTGATAGTTGCCACAGACGATGGCAGTGCGGGGAGAAAAGGTTTGGTCACCGAGGTCTTTCTTAAAGAGATAAAGAAAATAAATTATAATCTCCAAAAAGTCGCTGTTTATTCCTGTGGACCTCAGATGATGATGAAACGAATGTCCCAGATAGCCAGTAGACTAAATCTTTTTTGCCAGATCTCCTTAGAAACACACATGGCTTGCGGGGTGGGGGCTTGCTGGGGATGCGTGGTCAAACAAAAAGACCAAACTTACAAAAGAGTCTGTGTGGATGGTCCGGTGTTTGATGCCAGGGAGGTGGAATTAGAATGAGTTTCACTTGAATTGGCTGAAGAGAAAACTTTGTCGTTTTTTTACCTCTCCCCCTATCTCCCCCCGCCTTTGGCGGGGGGACGGGGGGTGAGGTCTTGGGAATGTGAACTTCATCAAGTCTTTAGGCCGGTTTTCTTATCTGGTTCATCTCCAATTTAGTGGAGTCAAGTTTGAAACAAAACCCTGATCTTTCGGTCAAAATAGCAGGAGTAAAATTTTCCAATCCGGTTCTGGTGGCATCCGGCACTTTTGGTTATGGTGAGGAATACAATGATCTGATCGACCTCTCTAAACTGGGCGGCATCATCACCAAATCCATAACTAAAAACCCCAGAGAGGGGAATCCACCTCCCCGAACAGTCGAGACCTCATCTGGTATGCTTAATGCCATTGGTCTAGCTAATGTGGGAGTGGACAGGTTTATCAAGGAAAAACTTCCTTTTTTAAGAAAGCTTAGAACCCGAATAATCGTCAATGTGGCAGGAAGCACCATCGGAGAGTATGTTGAGGTGGTCAAGAGGCTGAACCGGTGTAAGGGAATTGATATGCTGGAGATTAACATCTCCTGCCCCAATGTGAAGGAAGGGGGACTGGATTTTGGCTCCAAGCCCCAATCAGCACATGTATGTATAAAGCAGATCAAGGATCATACTTCATATCCCATAATTGCCAAGCTTTCCCCCAATGTGACAGATATTGTGGAGGTGGCTTGTGCGGTTCAGGAGGCTGGCGCAGATGCGATTTCTCTGATCAACACTCTGATCGGGATGGCAGTTGACATAGAAAAAAGAAAGCCAATTTTGGGAAATATAACCGGCGGGCTTTCCGGTCCTGCCATAAAACCTGTGGCTCTGGCAATGGTGTGGAAGGTGGCAAAGGCGGTGAATTTACCCGTAATTGGGATTGGGGGAATTTTGAATACTCAAGATGCTTTGGAATTCTTCTTAGTGGGTGCCTGCATGATACAAATAGGAACTGGAAACTTCGTCGACCCTCAAACGTCTATAAAGGTAGTTAACGGATTAAATGGATATTGTGAGAGGGCAAAGATTAGAAAAATCACTGATTTGGTTAGCAAATTAAAAATTGATTAACAAAACTCAACCATGAAAAGGAATCTCTCCATAAGCTGAAAAAACATTGATTCCTGAGAGTATGATAGACAAGTTTTATTTCCAGGAATGAGTTAACGATGATAGCTTAAAAAAACGAGGAATAAGGTAAAGAGGAAGTATTGGGAGACATCTTCAATTTATGGGTTTGAGCCCACATTATTAAACTAAAATTCCAGAGCAAATCTTTTTTGAAAAAGGAAAATTTGATCATAAGTCATTGAGAGTCAAATTCAATCAAAGTTTCATCGTTTTATGGCATATGGATTGCCCTAATGATAGCGAGAGCTTATTTCAAAACGCTAAATGGGGGTTTTAGGAAGAGGATTTATGCTTAGTCAGAGTCAGAGCTTTGTGTTAAGTTTCTCTTTTATTACGGCCATAATGGTTGTGATCTATATTGTAGGCAGAGTCTGGCATCTTTGGGAAACTGCCAAGATAAGCATACACCTTATAAGACTACTCCAATTGCTAAGTATGATAGCGTTTGTATTAATGGGTATTCTTTTCTTTGCTAAAGCCCTCGGCTTAACCATCCCTTTTTCCATCACGTTTGGAGGTATTTTTCTGTTTGATCTTGCAATATGTTGGGTGATCGCCAGCCGGGTTAATAAGGCTCTAATGCGAAAAGAAACAAAGTAGAGCAAAGGGAACCAAAGAATCGAAAGTTTCATGGACCAACCTTAACATGTATTTCTTTCCGAGGCATGGATGGGTTTAACAGCCCAAGCAATTTAACAAAGGCAGACCAAATGGAGTGAAACAAGTGAACAAGATGAAATGGAATTCTGATCTCTCCAAGCTTCGCATTGAGTTGTGCGGTTGCGTAAGCTGAAGCTGGGATTTCTCCCATATGATAATAGAACAACAAATTCTTTTTGAAGGCTTTTCCCCCCTTTGCCTCGTCGATAAGTTTAAGGAGATGTTTAGCTATTCTATAGTTTCGATGCCAGGGTTGTTTATGTAATTTCGTCAAAACTCGGTTAAGATAACATTCTGATTTATCATATATTTCTGATTCCGTCATGAATATCAATGCTAAGTGAATCCTTGAACCTATGTCAGACGCTGCTATCTTCAGAAGTATTCCTTTCGCTCCATTAAAATCTCCCTCTAGCATCTTTATATAAGCCTTTGTATCAACTAAGGTAGAATAGTAATATTTTTCAACATACTCGAACGCCTTTTCAATTGATTTAGAAGCTTCACTCAACTGTTTCTTGAATTTAGAGGGATCCGACTCGTCGTAATTCAACCTTGCCTGTTCTGCTTTAAAAAAAGCAAGGTTGTTGTGTGATAATGCACATTTGGGTTGAATCCGGAGTACCTCTTCAGTATACCTAATTGCTTCACTCAAATTGTCTGTCATCTCACTTCTTGCCCAATAAATGTAACCAAGGTTGAAGGCAAAATAAACATCGCGGTCTTTAATTGGTTTCTTGCACTCCGCTCGGTATGCATTAGTCAATGTTTCCAACGCTTTTGTGTCCTTGCCCAACTGGAAACAAGATAGAGCCTTAAGGCTCGTAAAAACATCTGAACTGATTTCCTTCTTTCTTGCTCGTTCAACCAGTCTCAAAACTAACCTATACCAACCCCAGCGATAAAGAATTCTTGCCATAACCTTATAACAGTCTTTTCTCTCAATTTCGATCAATTGATTGTAAAGTATGGATCTGTTTAGCATGAGATGTAAGAATGCTCCAACGACTTTTCCGTCCCTTATCCAATTATAGTATTTAGTTACAGGTCTTCCTGAAGTAGGAACCTCATGTAGATCCGCAACATTTATTTCTATTATTGTCATGCGCCAAATTCTAAACTTTATATAAAGATGCATAACCAAGAATGTAATAAGTATAATCAAGATTGAGATTCTAAACAAAATGTATTGATCAGTCCCAGCATACAGACAAATAGATGACAAAACAAAGAAGAGAAACAAGATAAATAGGATTATTAAGGGCACAGATCTATCTACCCACATTCTACTCAAGTTATTCGAAGAGAGAAGTATCCCTAAGGGAAGACCTATAAATATTGAGAGAGGTAGTGCTACAAAGAATCTGAGGGTTTTAAATTGCATCCAATCTTGGTTGAGGTAACTCGACCTGACCGATAGAACAATCAAACAGATTAGAATCAGATACACTATCTTACGGTACTTACCAACCAGATTTAGTAAACTAACAGAGAAACGTCTGACAAAAAGAATCCTTGTATCAAAACTGGAAAGATAAAGAAAAAGAAAGATGACGAAAAATATTCCACTGATGAACTTGACTTGATCGATTTCATATCCCTGGTTTAGGAAATATTTATAGAGGATAAAGGTCATGAATAGAGTTACTATGTAAGCTCGGAATATCTCCCAAAAGCGGTCAATATCGAAGAACTCTTTGGTAAAGGAGAATATATTCTTCATTTCCCACATCTTCATAGGTTTAGCTGAACATTTGTTTAATTCGCTCAAGCAAATAATTAAAAAAGATGGAGGCAGATCTTCTAAGAAAGGCAAGCCCTTCGTAAGCTATGTCTAAAAGTGTGGCGCCTATTAGAACTACCAAAGTAGCAACAGTGCTATTTGTTGCGCATCTGAAGATTATTCGATAAACTGGTTCAAGTTTGATTGGCATATTAACAACACCTGTGCGTTGTAACTCGCGAACATACAAATAATCTCGAACGTATACTAAAAGTTCCACTACCGTGACCACCGATATTAACAATAAATAAAAGATTTTCGGAAATAAAATAAGATATTCAATAATGTCATTGACCATACTGTATGAACCCGTCACGAACATTTAAACATTCACAAAAATATAACTGTCTTAATCAGGTTTGTCAAGAAATTTTTTTTAGAAAAGCTATTACACTTTTGTTCATACATATCTAACTTATTTCTACCCTATTGCCACAAAATCAGCAACGGGATTACAAAATCCCGTTGCAACAAGCGTTTCTGCCTTATTAAAATCTTGGGGACACTAATAGTGAGGGCACCCCGAACCAACGTGTGTATAACTGAGGCGAGTAGCATATCGTTAACCCTGATATACCACTTTCCCATCCACTATGGTGCAAAAAACCTTGCCCTGAAGTTTTGTTCCGCCGAACGGGAAATTTTTTGATTTGGATAGGAATTTAGATGGATCGACAGTCCAGGAAGCTTTAGGATCTATGACGGTTATATCTGCCGGAGAATTTTTCTTTATTCTTCCACCTTTAAGATTCAGAATTCTTGCGGGATTGGTGGTTAATTTGGCTATGGCTTGAGTCCAGGATAGAACCTTTTTGTTGATCAATTCGGTAATGACCAATCCCAAGGCTGTCTCCAGCCCCACCATGCCAAAGGGGGCGGAATCGAACTCCACTTCTTTCTCTTCAATGGAATGGGGGGCATGATCGGTGGCGATGCAATCGATGGTGCCATCGGAAAGCCCTTTTTTTATGGCCTCCACATCCTTTTTTGTTCTCAAAGGTGGATTTACTTTGGCGTTGGTATCGAACGTTTTTATTATCTCATGGGTTAAGGTGAAATGGTGAGGCGTGGCTTCGCAGGTAACTTTTATCCCCTTCTTTTTAGCTTGCCGAATCAGATCGACCGATCCTTGGGTGGAGACATGTGCAATATGAATTCTTGCTTTAGTAAACTCTGCCAAAGCTACATCACGGGCGACTATTGTTTCCTCAGCTAAGGA
>CAYOFL010000029.1:0-8438 GCA_964403165.1 uncultured Ignavibacteria bacterium | reverse complement strand
GGAGGGAATGCCACACATGCCCAGGATGGTTGATACAAACCCCTCATGCATAACCCCTTTGGCAGAAAGGTTTAAGTCCTCACAATGAGATATCACCGGGAGGCTAAACATACGGCTGTATTCCAAGGCATTTCTCAATACCTGAGGATTGACAACTGGCAATCCATCATCAGAGATCGCCACCACGCCGGAGCGAACCAGATCATAGATTTCGGTAAGCTCCTCCCCTTTTTGTCCTTTGGTTATACACCCCACGCAATATATCTTGCATTTGGCGTCTTTTGCCTTTTGGTAAACGAATTTTACCGCCTCCTGGTTATCGATGGGAGGTTGGGTGTTGGGCATACAGCAGATAGAGGTGAAACCTCCAGCCACTGCCGCACACGAGCCTGTGTATATGGTCTCCTCATCCTCTCTTCCCGGTTCTCTCAGGTGAGTATGCATATCTATCAACCCGGGCACAACTATCTTTCCCTGGGCATTGATTATCTCCTTTGCTTTGGGCTTGCCTTTGGATTTTTCTATTTTCTTAATCACTCCATTTCGGACGAAAACATCAGCGATTCGATCCATTTTAGTCTCTGGATCGATCACCCGACCGCCTGTGATGGCAAGATCGAACCCCGAGCCTTTTTCTTCTCCTGCCTGCTTAGAAATCCCGGCGTAGGCGGGAGATGAGATTTTTGATTTTTTAGATTTATTCAACTTTTCCCTCCCCTCCACTTAAGAGGTAAAGCACTGCCATTCTTATGGCCACTCCATTGGTCACCTGATCCAAGATTACCGAGTGGGGACCATCTGCCACCTCCGGGGTAATCTCCACCCCTCGATTTATGGGACCAGGATGCATGATGGTAAAATTTTCATTCAACCTTTTCAGCCTCTCTTTGGTGATTCCGAATTTGTTGGTATACTCCCGGAGCGAGGGCAAAAGTCCACCGCTTTGTCTTTCCAGTTGAATCCTCAAGACAATGACTGTGTCTGCACCCTCTAAAGCTTTATCCAGATCGGAGTATACCCTAACCCCCATTTTCTCAATCTCCACAGGTAAGAGGGTGGGGGGACCGCACACGGACAGGTCTGCTCCCATGATGGAAAACCCCCAGATGTCCGACCTCGCCACCCGACTGTACTTTACATCCCCCACTATGACCACTTTTAAGCCTTTAATCTTTTTGTATTTCTCTCGAATGGTAAAAAGATCCAAAAGTCCCTGGGTGGGGTGTTCATGCGCACCGTCCCCAGCGTTGATGATGGAGGATTCCAGGCATCGGGTTAGAAAATAGGGAACCCCGGAGGCTTGATGCCGCACCACCACCATGTCGGTCTTCATGGCTTCGATATTTTGCACCGTGTCTTTTAAAGTTTCTCCTTTTTGGGCGCTGGAGATAGCCGCAGAAAAATTCACCACCTCCGCGGAAAGCCGCTTTTCCGCCAACTCAAAGGAGATGCGGGTGCGGGTGGAGGGTTCGTAAAATAAATTTACCACGGTAACGCCTCTTAAGGTGGGAACCACTCTTATGGGACGGGACAGAATCTGTTTGAATGTCTCTGCTGTATCCAGAATTAGATTGATCTCCTTTCTGCTCATCCCCTCCAATCCGAGCAGATGCCTGCTTTTCAGCTTCATTCATCCTCCGCCACTAACGGTTCATAGTTCACTGTTTACTGCCGACTGACAACAGCTAACAGCTAACAGCCAACTGCTAACTGCCAACTGCCTACTGCTTCACAATAGACACGCTATCCTCCCCATCCACCTCTTTTATCTTCACCTTTACCCGGTCCTCCTTGGCAGTGGGGATGTTTTTGCCCACGTAATCTGCCCGGATGGGAAGCTCGCGGTGTCCTCTATCCACCAGGACTGCCAGCTGTATGCGTTTAGGTCGACCGAAATCTATGATTTGATCCAGAGCCGCCCTTATAGTCCTGCCGGTGAACAAAACGTCATCCACTAAGATGATTACCTTATCCACCACATCAAAAAGAATCTCAGTTTTCTGCACCACAGGCTGTTCCAGTTTGGTCTGGACATCATCCCGATACAGGGTTATGTCCATCAATCCCACCGGGATTTTGACTTTCTCGATCTTTTCAATCAGCCGAGCAACTCTTTCTGCCAGATACGCTCCCCTGTTCTGGATTCCGATGACTGCCATGTTCTCTGCGCCTTTGTTTTTCTCTACTATCTCATGGGCAATGCGGACCTGTGCTCTACCGATGGTTTTGGCATCCATCACCAGGACGGTTTTTTGTTTTCTGGGCAATTAGTTCCTCCTTCAGGTGAAAGGAAGGCAAAAAAATACCCTCCCTCTGTTTTGTAAGGGAGGGCCAATATCTTTAATCGTGTTATTTTCATCTCACCTTTTCTAGTTTCACCGAACTAGTTTAAAAGGTCGTCGCTTCTCCCTTAATTTATTGATCCATTCCCCTTTGTCAAGCTTTTTTTGGAAGATTTTTCGATGCAATGGCATTAGGTTTTTGTCGGTCCGAAATAACCTTCAGGACTTTCGGACGAAGCTGAATGCAGCAGATAAACCTTTCAACCCATGGCTGGCAGGCATGTCCGACCTACAAACTTATCGCCCGGAGCTTCAAGCTACTTAAGGATAAGGGCATGACCGAGGCCGCCTTGACCGTGGATGCGGAAAACATCAGCGGGGCACTTGGGCTCTACGAAAGCATGGGATTCCGCACGGTCAAGCGCCACACCACCTACCACAAACCGCTGGAGTAATCTTCACGAACAGACATCACAAGATGTAGCGGAAAGCTTCAGCTTTCCACTTATTCACTTTATGGAGACCTTCCTTCGAGAACCTCAGGACGAGGAAGGTCTCCGCTACACATACGCTCTGGTAGTAGGAGTGTCGGATAGGTCTTACGACCCATGGCTGGCAGGCATATCCGACCTACAAGCTACAAGCTTGATGTCCTAACAACCGTCAGACGCATCGTGGCCACTGGGAGTCCAAAGTAGAACATTCTGATCGTATCGTGGATAGCGCCATTTTCATCAATCGAATTCTCGTCTATACATCGCAGACGCCACCTTCTGTCTCTGTAGTAAGACCAGATATAATAAGGTGTGAAACGAAATCCCTTCTCATGAAGAATTATATCTGCTCCCAGGGGCATGTCATCTGCGGTCACATGAAGTCGGTCCGGGCTTACGATTTCTACGAACATATTCCGCGCAATCACATCTCCAGAAGAAAACTCAAAACGCTCTTTCACCACCCAGACCCTATCCGAAAGCCAGATGGGCTGGCTTGTGAAACGGACACGTTCTTTGGGTATCAGCCACCTGAGTAGCGGATGCGGGCTCAGCTCTCCCTCTCCTTTCCACGTTCCTGTGAAGAACTGTCTCGGTTGAAGAGGGGTCACCTTCTTCTCTGCCATTACCTCAGACCTCACGCTCAGGGATTTCTACTTCCGAAGCATCAGTAGACTAAAGCGGGCAGGATGCCCGCGCTACGAGACGATTTATTCTTTACGTTTCAAAACCGGTCTGCAAAAAACGTCAATAGCTCCCCTTCGGTAAAGATTTGCCTTTCGACTTCAATCCCTTTTTCTCTCAACTTCCAGGTCAGCTCCACCACCTGAGGAAGGTTGAGTCCCACAGCTTTTATTCTATTGATATCTTTGAAGAATTCTTCTTTGTCGCAGAAGGCGAGCAATTTCCCCTGATCCAAAAGGATAATCTTTTGCGCCAGTTGAGCGATCAAATCCATATTGTGGGAGATTAAAATTATGGTTACCCCTGCGGAGTTTAATTCCTTAAGAAGCTTTTTTATCTCCCGGGTGCTTTTGGCATCCAGACCACAGGTAGGCTCATCCAGAACTAATATCTCAGGTTTTAAAGCCAGAATTCCGGCGATGGCAGCTTTTCTCTGTTCTCCGCCGCTTAGGGAAAAAGGGGAGCGAAAGGCGAATTGCTCAAAATCCAGCCCTACTTTCTCCATAGATTCTCTGACCCGAAAATCTACCTCCTCCTTCGACAGGTCCAGATTCTTCGGACCAAAGGCAATGTCGTTGTATACGATATCCTCAAACAACTGCAGTTCCGGAAACTGAAACACCAATCCCACCTTCTGTCTGATTTTCTTTAAATCCGCATTCTTATCTGTCAGATTCATCCCCTCAATCCATACCTCTCCGGATGTGGGGAGAAGTAGCCCGTTTAAATGCTGGACCAGCGTGCTCTTTCCTGATCCGGTTGGTCCGATCAAACCGACAAACTCCCCTTTTTTTAGGTGCATATTTATTCGGTCCAACGCCTTTCTCGCAGTCGGCAATCCTTGATCGTAAAGACAACTTGCCTCGTTCATTGAAATCTGGGATGAACCCTCGTCCGCGGTCCTTCGCCTTCGCTCAGGACAAGTCGACTGTCCGCTGTCCGCCGCTGGCTGATAGCCGTCCACTGTCCACTGTCCGCTGTCCGCCGCTACACCCCTCAATTTCATCTTGCGGCTTTCGATCGTCTGGACAAGTTGATTAATTAGATCATCCGAGGTCAAACATTCATCTTCAAAATGCCATCCTTTTTGTTTCAACGCAGAGGCTATCTTTACGGTGAAAGGCACACCGAGTCCGATTCTTTCCAATTCCTCCTTTTGTTTGAATATCTCCACAGGAGGGCCATCTAACATTATTTTTCCTTGATGCATCACCAAAACTCTATCTGCAGTTACCGCTTCCTCTGGAAACTGGGTAATGTGAATCACCGTAACGTTTTTCTCTTCAGATAACATTTGAATTAGAGAAAGCACCTCCCTTTTCCCCAGCGGGTCCAGAAGGGAGGTGGGCTCATCCAAAATCAGATATTTAGGTTGCATGGAGAGGACAGCGGCTAAAGTCACCTTTTGCTTTTCTCCACCGGACAACTTATGCGGCGGATGACTTCTGTATCTTTCCAGATTGAAATATTTAAGCGCTCTCTGGACCCTTGTTCTCATCTCCTGGTAAGGTAAATTTAGATTCTCCAGGCCAAAGGCGATCTCTCTTTCCACCGAAGTGGAGATTATCTGATTGTCCGGGTTTTGAAAGACCATCCCCACTTTCTGGCGAATCAACTTCTGCGAATTTTTGTCCTGGGTATCTAAACCGTCCACCCGAACCTCTCCGGTTTGGGGCAAGATAAGTGCATTCAAAAGTTTAACCAGCGTAGTTTTGCCCGACCCATTGGAGCCTATGATGGCAACAGACTCTCCCTCCTTCAGCTTAAGGCTGACATTATCCAAGGCTAAGATGGATCGTTTCTCATCTGTTCTATATTTGTATGAAACCCGGTTGAGTTCTATCACAGTCATGAATATAGAGGCAACAAAAACCTTTGTCAAATGAATATAAAAACTGGGTGTGTTAGATAAATTGCAAAAGCTCAGAAGAAGTTGTTTTTGTCCACAGGTATGAACAGTATAGTTCACGCCTGCGGAAAACTTCTTAAGGAGATGTCCCCTACTGATTTCCCAAACTTCCACAGGAGAATTCAAACTCCCAGGTTGATTTTATCTTGACTTTTCTCGCCAAATCCACAATCTTTTTGCCATGTCCAAAGCTGTCTTTTTCCTCTCCGATGCTCATCTGGGAGCAGAAGAACAAGACAAAGAAAAACTTAAAGAAGAAAAGCTTATCTTTTTGCTTGACAAGGTAAAGGAGCAGGGGGAATTTTTATACTTGGTGGGGGATATGTTTGAATTCTGGTTCGAGTATAAAAACGTCATGCTTAAGGACCATTTCAGGGTTTTGAACAAGTTGAAGCAACTGGTAGATTGCGGCATAAAGGTAAATTACCTGGTGGGAAATCACGACTTCTGGTTAGGAGATTTCCTGCCCAAGCACATCGGTATCCAGATTTTTAAACAACCCATGGATGTGGTTCATCAGGGGAAAAGGATTTTCATCACCCATGGGGATGGGGTGGCAAAAAAGGATCGGGGATATAGGATCTTAAAAAGGATCCTTAGAAATAAGGTAAACATTTTTCTTTATAGACAAATTCCTCCTGATGTCAGCTATCCTCTGGCAAAATTTGTTGCCCGAAGGAGTCGGAGCCAGGTTCAAAAGCGAGACAAAAGCTATCTGGAGGATTATGAGAATTTCGCTGGCGAAAAGATTAAGCAAGGCTTCGATGCGGTGATCTTAGCCCATACTCATGTCCCTATCTTGTGTGATTTAAACGGAGGGATATATCTAAACTTAGGAGACTTATTCTATCATTTCACCTATGGGAGGTTATGGGAAGGAAAATTCTATTTAGAAAGTTTAGCTCAAGCTTAGATTAGCTTTTTTCTCTTTTGTCATCGTCTCATCCTTACCACAAGATTTAGTTGCGTCAGGAGCTTTTCTCTTCCGCCTCTGGCGGAATCCTGGTGACTGACGCTTTAAAAGGTGTCAGGACTGAGGTCCTGACACAACATAAATAAGCCTCGCTAACAAAAGTAACTCTAAGTTGATAAATTGTCAAACAAAATGATGTTAGGAAAAAATCCACCAAAACCAAATTGGTCCGGTTTTCAAGTGCTTACCAATTTTTGTCTTTTGATGGATGAGTAAAAAAGTGGGGACGGCTCGTCGGGCAAGGGTGCCCGCCTAGGAATTCAGAAACCGTTGGTTCGGGGAACCGTTACCCTTAGCCGGAGATGTTAGAGTTGTGGGGGCAATTCATGAATTGCCCCTACCGCTTTCTTTCACCTCTCCCCCTTTTATTCCCCTCTCCACTATGTAGAGAGGGGGAAAGGGGGGGAGAGGTAAAAAAAGCCAGCCCCCCGTCCCCTTGAAGGCTGGCTGATTGGGCACCCAAAGTTTGACTTGTTTTTAGCTCGACTTTAAAATGCCCAAATTCACTCACTATATTTTATCGAAAGTTGAGTGACAACCTGTGTCATGTGTAAAGATGTTTTTTCTAAATTTATCAACTTTTTTCTCTATGGCTTTTTGATCTGAAAAACTTCAGAAAAACCCCTTTGGCCCGCCAAAGGCGGGCCCTATGGCTGATAGGTAATCGTCTGCCATAGGGGCGGGAATTAATCCCGCCCTTCAGTGTAGCTTTCTCAACAAGCCTTGAAACTTGATAGTCCAACATCAAAGCCAGCGGGTCGCTTGAATGCTACCCCTACGGACTTACCCGTTGGTGTTCCTCACCAACGGGAAAAAGGGAGGAAAAGTATACCTGCCTGAAGCAGGGAGACTCCCTATTCCTTCCCGGCAATTGCTCCGGCTAAACTCTTTCTGACTTTATTCCACAGGCTTTTTCTTTTCTCCATTTTCTCTTTTATCTCTTTGATCTTACCTTTGGTGGCTTCATATCCCTTCAGGATACACTCGTCCAGTCTCCCAAAATTCGCCCAGTGAATTGTTCTCACCTCCGGAGTGATCACCACGTCACACTCCTTTAGCATGAGATTGTTCAGCTTTTCCCGGGTGAGTGCATCTGCTCTTAAGATAACCTCGATTCCACTGGCAAATTTAGTTTCCTGCCGGATGGTTTCTGGAATGTTCACCCCGATTACAAAATTAGCGCCCAACTTCCTTACCGCATCCACCGGCACCAGTGAGGTTACGCCTCCATCAGATAAAAGCTGATTGTCAGTCCGCAGAGGAGGAAAAATTCCCTCAATGCTGGAGCTGGCGTAAAGAGCTTCTATCATGGACCCTTTTTTTAATATCATCTCCCTGCCAGAGACCAAATCGACGGCAACTGCCACAAAGGGGATTTTGGCATTCTCGACAGGTTCATCTTTCAATACCATCTTCAGGGGATCCATCAACTTCTCTTGAGGTTCCAGAGAGATTCTGCTTGCGCCCACAACGTAGATCAGTCGTCGGCGTACAAAATAACTCAATTCCTTTAAAAGACTTTCCTTCGTTTTTTTGCTCTTCTCCCCCTCATGCGACAGAAATTTCACCCACCCGCTTTTAAGGTCAAATTTGGCTATCAAATCACGAGCCAAAGGGATCAACTCACGGATATCACCCATTTGCGCATAGGCTCCACCCACAACAGCGCCCATGCTGGTTCCGGCAATAGCATCAATGGGAATTTTTTCCTCCTCTAACGCCTTCAATACCCCCAGATGAGCCAGACCGCGTGCTCCACCACCACCGAGCGCCAGTCCCACTTTGATTTTTTGCTTCATTTGCAAGTTTTTCAAATACAGTAAAATAGTTTATTTGATTTGTTGATTTATTAAGGTGGGGACACTCTTAATATCGTCATTTTTTTCTCAAACTAAAACTAATCCGCTCATTCGTTGGTCGAGGGTGCCCTTCAGGGTGAATCTCTTCAGGATGAACCCCCACCCTCGACCAAAAACTGTGTGGCAGGGTAAGGGTACCCTGCCACAACACTAAGTGACTATTTCCCAAGCCTCAGGCGAATATTTTTCCTGGATTTATGATATTATCAGGATCAAAGGCGGATTTAATCTTTTTCA
>CAYOFL010000028.1:0-35451 GCA_964403165.1 uncultured Ignavibacteria bacterium | reverse complement strand
CCTCGGGTTTGGCAATTCTTCCGAATGGTGTTAGGGATGACAATTTCTTCTTGGTCTCTTCGGATATAAGTTCCGTATCCACTGGACCAGGAGCAACGGCATTTACAGTAACGTGCGGCGATAACTCGGAAGTCAAGGCAAAGGTCAAGCCAATCACGCCCGCTTTTGATGCCGCATAATGACAACCAATTATTCCCCCCATCTTTCCTGCAATTGAGGAGATATTCACTATTTTACCGTTGTTTCTCTTTAGCTCTTCGGCAGCTGCCTTACAGCAATTGAAAACTCCGGTCAGGTTGACATCGATTACGTCATTCCACTCCTCAACACTAATATTCTCTATTGCTGGGTTTGATCCGGATACGCCGGCATTGTTCACCAGCACATCTATACTTCCGAAGTTCTTCTTTATCAGATCCATCATATTCTTAACCTGAAAAAAATCCCTCACGTCCGCCTGGATTTTCAATGATTTCACACCAATCGCTTTCAACTGTTCAACTGTTTCCTGAGCCTTCTTTTCGTCTTTGTGGAAACAGATAGCGACATTTGCTCCCTTATTTGCCAGCGCAAAGGAGATGGCTCTACCAATCCCCCTATCTCCGCCAGTTACAACTGCATTCTTACCGTCGAGTTGCATATTTTTCAGCCTTTCCAGCTTTCATTTTCCATGGTTAAAAAAGCTTGAAGTTCCTGTTGATTCATTACTGCTAATTTCACTTCAACTTTTGCACCTAACTTCTCTATTGGCTCTCGCACACTATTTACCAGCAAATCCTTTATAGGGATGCCAGGGAAAGGAACTGCCAGAGTGACCGTGACTTTATTACCCTCAATAGTTATATCTTTAACCATTCCCAGGTCAATCAAAGTGCGGTCAATAGCAGGATGCTTTATCTGTGCCATTGCTTTGCGAACGTTTTCTTCTGATATATTCTTTTCCATTACTTCTTACTCCTCCTTTTAACCGGTGTGGTCATTCTTCATAATTTCCATTTCTTAATCATTCCCAGGTAATCTTTATCATATTTATCGTCTATAGCACCTTCAAACAGTATAGCTCTTTCTAAAATTGAAAACATAATCTTTTACAAAATCATCATCATGTAAAAGTCTTTTGGAAAATTTGCCTTCAAAATAAAAGTTCGCCGTCTCTATCTCTTTTTTAACCTCCTCTAATTCCAGTTGCATTTCTTCTTTATAATGTCTGGGGAATACTGATAAAAGGGCACCATTTTTTAGAATCCGATACACCTCATCATATATCTTTCTTCTTTCTTCCTTATCATGGTAATGCAAAACGTCATAAAGTAGGACTGCGTCCAAAGATTTATCTTTTAAATCAATTTCCAACTCTCCTTTTGTTTTTATTGTCCTTATGTTTTCCAGTCCCTCTGCCTTAGCTCTTTTGATCAACTCATTCAATGCCCCTTCGTCCTTATCTTGTGCATATACCAAGCCCTTTTTCCCAACCACCTTTGCCGCTGGAATTGTATAATACCCCTCTCCACAACCAAAATCCAAGATGACTTGACCTTTTTTAATACCTACGTCCTTTAAATAAATTGCCCCATCGCCTTTCAGCCACCTTTCAATGTCGCTTTCCATTTTTTAAATCTATCATTTTAAGATTAAAAGTTTTCTATCTTCCCCCTTATTTTTCTCCGCAATTATTTTTCCTATGTTTTGGTGAATGATCCTGATAGCATTTTTTAAGGTATCTGTTCTTACTATCACACAAACGAATTTTTTCACCAATCTAGGGAGATTAGGTCCGAATCTCCTACCTACAAGAACACCAACGCCTTGTAAAACAGAAGATGTTGCTTTTGCCTTGTCGGGATCTCCATGTTTCATTGATTCATTACCTTTAAATTTTACGTTCTCCCTTTTTTCAACGAACTCCTCTTCCTCTTCGAAAAATTTATAAACATGAAAATACTTGGCCATGCCGACATGGTCATTATTGAGATTTATGCCATCATCCGTTCCGAAAGCTATTAACAGTTCCACAGCGCCTTTCTCCTTTTTAAGTTATTCTTTGTGAAAAATCAATATCTCGTCAAAGTTGTAGGTCAACCCCGCCAAAGGCGGGGTTGACAAATATGTTGTCAAGCAGGCTGTCCTACGGATCCGTCTGCCCAGACGGGCAAGCTCGGCCGAGCCCGTCTGGGCGTCCGCTTGGACGCCATGCTTGATCTGCTTTTTGACCTCTCCCTGACCCTGCGAGGCATCTTGACGATGCGAAGCATTCATATGAATCTCCTTAAAAAGGAGAGGGAATAGTTTCCCCTCCCTTTATGGGAGGGGATTAAGGGGAGGGTATGGGTTGATTCACTGACTCGCAGATGAACATAAGATCGCCGCACCGATGAAGCCGGCATCGTTGCCTAATTTGGCTTTCACGACTTTCAAACTTTTGGTAGCTGAGGGAAAAGCTCGCTTTTTTACCTCTTTTTCAATTCTCTGGATAAAACTCTTTCCGCCTTCTGAGACTCCACCCCCGATCACCACCACCTGTGGATTCAAAAGATTAACCGCGCTGGCAATACCTGCTCCTAAATATGCACAGGCTTGATTTATCACCTGCGAAGCTAAAACATCCCCCTTTTTTTCGGCTTGAAAGATGATCTCGGTGGTGAGTCTATTCAAATCTCCTTTGATTAGTTTGTGAATAATGGATTTTCCTTTTCTTTTGAGAAGTCTTTTTGTGTCTTTCACCATCGCAGGCGCAGAAGCATACGTTTCCAAACAACCAATGCCCCCACACCTACATTTTCGCCCATCATAACATATACTCATGTGCCCAAATTCAGCACCGGCAAAGTTCGAACCATGAAAAAGCTTTCCATCTATGATTATCCCACCCCCGATTCCGGTTCCCAGAGTCAGACAGAGCGCATCTTTGTATCCTTTAGCCGCTCCAAATTTAGATTCAGCCAGAGCCATGACGTTAGCATCATTGTCCACATAGACGGGAAACTCAAAGAACCTGGATAGCCATTGCTTCAAATTAACGTCCACCATCTGGGGTATATTGGGACAGGAACCTTCGATTTTGCCCGTGTTTAGGTTTACCGTTCCGGGCGAACCAACCCCTACGCCTTTTATTTTGATCTTCTTCTTCGTGGCGAAAGCTATTGATTGTTCAACAGCCCTTCCTATGTTGTTTAGAATTGCATCTCTCCCCAGATTCGCCTGTGCCGAAAGCATCCCCTTATATAAAACCTCCCCTTTGTCGGAGACTATGCCAAATTTGATATTAGTCCCCCCCAAATCAACTCCGATGAAATATCTTTTGCTCATCTGCCTTTAGTTCAGTTATCTTTTGTCTGCCGTCCGCCGTCTGCTGTTATAGGTCTCAATTCCCTTAGCCAGGATTCTCATAGCTTTCTTCAGATCATCCACATTCAGAACGTAGGCTATACGCGCCTCATCCTGTCCCTTTCCCGGAGTGGCGTAAAATCCTGGGCCAGGCGCAATCATGGTGGTTTCTCCGTCCAGACTATAATCGGTAAGCATCCACTTAGCAAAATCCTCGATATCTTTGACCGGGAGCTTTGCCATGATGTAAAACGCACCACTGGGTTTGAGACATACCACTCCCGGAATCTTCATTAGCTCATCATAGACTGTATCTCTTCGTCTTTTATACTCTGCCGCCATCTTTTCAAAATAATCATCTGTGATCCCGAGTGCTGCCGTTGCCCCAAATTGCTCGATGGAAGGAGAACATAATCTGGCTTGACCCATTCTCAAAGCCGTATCCATCACCTCCTGGTTTTTTGACACCATACAACCAATCCTTGCCCCGCAGGCGCTGTATCTTTTGGAGACTGAATCTAAAAGAATGGCACGATCGGAAATGTCCTCGATATGCATGATGCTGGTATGCTTTCCCTCATAGATGAATTCTCTATAAACCTCGTCTGAGAGGACAAAAAGGTTATACTTTTTGCTAATCTGGGCTATCATCTCCATCTCCTCCCGGGTATAGACAGTCCCGGTGGGGTTATTAGGAGAGCATATCAGGATGGCGCGGGTTCTGGATGTGATCTTCTCCTCGATTCTTTCTCCTGAAGGTAGGTGAAAGCCATTCTCTGCTTGAAGGGTGATGGGAACCAATTTCACGTCTGCCATCTGGGCAAAACCATTGTAGTTGGTATAAAACGGCTCAAATACTATGACCTCATCCCCAACATCAGCCACACAAATCATGGCGAAGATTATGGCTTCACTTCCTCCAGTGGTTACCTGAATATCTTTTTCCTCCACCTGAATGCCCTTTCTTTTGTAGTATTGCACCAGTCCTGAAAGGTATTTTTGGCTCCCTTTGGAATTACCGTATGCTAAAACCTCTTCATTATAATTCCGAACCGCATTCATAAACTCTGGTGGTGTAGGAATGTCCGGCTGTCCGATGTTAAGATGAAAGATCTTTACACCCCTTCTCTTTGCCACATCAGCTAAAGGAACTAATTTCCTTATGGGTGAGGGAGGTATATCATTTGCTCTTCGGGAAAGTTTTGGCAACCTCATAAAATCTCCTTTTCATCATGCGTATTAACCGGCAGTTGAACCAAAGTAAGTAAATTGAGCCTGCTTGTCAAATTGAAAATCTATCTTAGATATAGGTACCAAATAGAAATCATATACTTTCGAAGACAAGGATACTGCTCAATGATATTCTTTGTCTTCTACTGGTGCTTTCCTTAGCGTCAAATCCCGGCACTAAAGAGAAGTACCAAAGTAGCGCGGTAATCTTAAAGTTACTCGCTCTGAACGGTTTATGACGAACAGGGAATGAAGCCCGTTACCAAAGAAGCAAAGAGGTTGGATCAATCTTTAGCATCGATTCCAGACAGCACCTAAGTCAAACGTTGTAGCCCTCTTTACTGCCCAATTTCTGCTCATTCCTCATAAAACCAGCCGTTTTTTCTCTTGACAGAAAAGTAACATTTTGGTATACTGAGATTTGAGCTTTTGAAAAAACTGGAAAAAATGAACTTGTAAAACCTAGAAAGGAGGGAAAACCTACCACAAAAGCGAAAGGGTTTGGATGCTCAGCCTCGCCTTTGGCGAGATTTTCAATCACCGCCTTCGGCGGGATTTTCGACATAGCTGAGGAAATAAGGTATGATTTCGGAAAACTTTTTGGCTTTAGACTTTAGGAAATTTGTTTTTGTATGATCATGCCGAGTTGAGACGGAGTGCTCGTTCCATAACTAACTCGGCTTTTTTAAATTATCTCAGGTAGGAGTTTATAGTTTGAGAAAAAGACATCTGAAATTCTTTCTGATTTTCTCCTTAGTCCTCCTAAATTCAGTTTTTATGCTTGACCGAACTTTTGGACAGGATGTAACGCCGGAGGAGGTTTCGATCTTGACCCCCAGCATCACGGAGCCAATGCAGGTTCTGGAAAAAAGCATAGACCCAGCAGAGTATATACTGGGGACCGGAGATGAGCTCTCCATTGACGTCTGGGGGGAAATCAATGTCCACTATGTTCTGACCGTGACCCCGGAGGGAAATCTGCTGATCCCCAGAGTGGGAAAGGTTCAAGTGGGAGAAGAGCTATTGGCAAAAACGAAGAAGGTCATCCGCCAGGCAATCCTTCGATCCTATAGGAACGCTAAGGTAACCATTACCCTGTTGAAACTGAGGAAGGTGAAGGTTGTAGTGGCGGGAGCGGTCAAAGCTCCGGGGATTTACTCGGTGTATGCTAACACCCGGGTCTCGGAGGTGATCGACATAACTGGTGGGTTTGTAGATAGATCCTCTTGCAGGAACATCATACTCACTCGCCCTGACAGTAGCACCACCACCGTGGATGTGTTCAGGTTTGAACGGTTAGGTGATCATAGCAGAAACCCCTATGTTTTTGGTGGAGATGTTATTTTTGTACCGGCTAAAGAACATGACATAAACACAGTGGGAATTTACGGGGCGGTGAAATCAGGGGGTGAGTTTGAATATGCTCCCCAGGATAGCTTGCTTGATCTGATACGTTTAGCTTATGGTCTGACCTTGGATGTAGATCTTCTTCAGGGGGAGTTGGTCAGGTTCAACCCGGATAACCTTACCACCACAACCATCTCCATCGATCTAAAAGGATTGTTGTCAGGGAATGATCCCCAGAAAAATCTACCTCTTTTGCCAGATGATCGGGTGTTTATACGGACGGTTCCCAAATTTCATAAGAAAGACCAAGTAATTGTAAATGGAGAGGTGTACTATCCAGGGATCTACCGTATTGAGGAAGACAAAACAAGGTTGTCGGAGGTCATCGCCCGGGCTGGAGGTTTCACCCCTATCGCTTCCCTGGTTGAGGCGGAGATGATCAGATCCTATAACGTAGTCGATCCCGAATTCGAAAGATTAAAAAATATTCCTGTGGCAGATATGACCGAGTCGGAGTACGATTACTTCAGACTTAGATCCCGAGAAAAGCCGGGAAGGGTGGCATGCAATTTCGACAAGCTATTTTTAGAAGGATTGAACGAATATGACGTTACCTTAAAAGATGGAGATGTAATTAACATCCCACCCAAGAGCATGGTAGTCAACGTTTCAGGAAGCGTGATAAATCCAGGATTGGTCCCTTACAAACCAGACAAAGATTACAAGTATTATATAAATCGGGCTGGAGGATTCTCGTGGAAAGCCCGTAAAAGTAAAATTTTGATCATCAAAGGCCAAACCGGAGAAAGATTGAAGCCCTCCAAACGCCGCCGAATAGAACCGGGAGATACCATTTTGGTCCCGGAGAAGCCAGAAAGGAACTATTGGAGGTTCTTTAAGGACACCATGCTGGTATTGGGGAATGTTGCCACCATTTATCTGGTGATTCAGCAAGCCACCGAATGAAAATTGGTGTGATCTAAGTTAAAGAATGAGGATGGAGAATGGAAAGCGAAAGAACTGAAGCAGAAAAAGTAACCATCTACACCTATCTAACTATTCTGGTGGGTTATCGTAGGTTCATCTTTTTAAACCTAATTGGGGTATGTTTGATCGTGGCGATTCTTTCCTTTTTGCTTCCCTGCTGGTATCGTGCCACTACCACCATCCTTCCCCCAGGAGGTGAGGCTTTGGGTTTAGGGGCGGCATCCTCCCTTTTGGGCACAGCCTCCGGACTTGCCGCTTCCTTCTCCTTGCCTTTTATGGCAACTCCGTCAGATATCATCGCTGCCATTTTGAGATCAAGGGTGGTGGGGGAGGCGGTGGTAAAAAGAGAGAATCTGATGGAAACTTATAAAATCAAATCCATGGAGAATGCTTTAATAGAACTTTTCTCCCGGGTGTCGATTAGAGTAACCCCGGAAGGGTTGATATCGCTCTCTTATGAGGACAAAGATAAAATCAGAGCCGCCAAAGTGGCAAATAGGTTTGTAGAGGAGCTGGATCGAATCAACCAAAAGACAAGTTCTTCTCAGGCAAAGAATGCTCGGATATTTATAGAGGAAAGGATAGCTCAAACTCAAAATGAGTTAACCCAAGCAGAGGAGAATTTGAGGAGATTTCAGGAGGAAAACAAAACCATTTTGCTGGATGATCAGACCAAGGCCGCCATCAACAAGGCCGCCGACCTGAAAGCTCAAATGGTCTCCTCGGAGATCGATCTGAATGTGCTGAGCAAAACCTTCTCTCCCTCACATCCACAAATCAAGTCGTTGATAACCAGAATCAATGAAATAAAAAAACAACTGGGGATTTTACAACTGGGGAACCAGGAGGAAAACTCAGATGCGAAAACGGTTCTGGATGTTCCTTTCACTAAGGTGCCCTCCTTAAGCCTCGAGCTGGCACGCTTGGTCAGGGAGGTGAAGATTCAAGAGGGGGTATTTGAGCTTTTGACCCAGCAGTATGAGCAATACAAAATTCAGGAGACCAAAGATACCCCCACCATACAGGTCTTAGACAGAGCCGTTCCTCCTGAGAGACGAGCCCGACCTAAGAGGGCGCTTCTGGTGGTACTTTCAGGCATATTAAGCATCTTCGCATCCTTGGTGTTTATATTCGGCCTGGAATACTTCAAGAGATCAAAGAAGAAAAATCCCGAGGCAATAGAAAGACTTGAGTCTCTTTTGGGCGCTTGGAGAAAAGATGTGGAGGATTTGAAAAAGAAACTCTCCTTCAGGCAGAAAAAGGATACATCCTGACTTCGTCCTGAAGGAAGGAAGCATAGTTTTTCGAGGTTGGTCTGACGGTGACGAAGCCCAGACGGGCACGTCCGTGCTGGTCTTGAGGCTTGAAGTTCGGCAACAGAAGCTGGAGAATTCCCAACAGATGAAACAGATGAAGGATTTCAAGCGTCGAACCTCGAAAACGAGCTTCGTTACCAGCTTCGCCAACGGCAAACGATAAGTTGTCTAACCCGGCAACCCTTTTGAAAGGTAAAGTATGATTAAAATTGGCTTAATAGGTTGTGGGGCTTGGGGAAAAAACCTGCTGAGAAATTTTGCCAACCTGCCCGGATGTGAGCTCCTTTCATGTTGTGACGAAAATCCAAAGCAGACAGAAAGACTCGGTCCCAATTACCCCAAGGTTGAATTTACCCAGGATCCCAAAGAGATCATAGAGAATCCAAATTTGGATGCCGTAGTGATTTCCACGCCTCCAGCCTCACATTTCAATCTGTGTAAGGCGGCTATTCTAGCAGATAAGGATGTGTTTGTAGAGAAGCCTTTGGTGCTGGAGGTTAAAGAAGGGGAGGAATTGGTAAAATTGGCAGAGGAGAAGAAAAAGGTCTTGATGGTGGGACATATCATGGAATATCACGCCGCCACTTTGAAATTGAAGGAATACATAGATAAGGGTGAGTTGGGCAAGGTATATTATCTTTATTCCACCCGGGTGAACTTAGGTAAGGTAAGGGACATTGAGAATGCATTATACAGCTTTGCTCCGCATGATATCTCCATGATTTTGTTCTTGTTGGGAAAGGACCCCATTTCGGTTACCGCCACAGGCGAATGTTTTCTGCAGAAGGGGATCGAAGACGTGGCTTTTATGACCATGCACTTTCCTGGTGGGGCGATGGCTCATGTTCATGTTAGCTGGCTTGATCCCCACAAGGATAGGAAACTGACTGTGGTGGGAAACAAAAAAATGGCGGTCTTCGATGATACCCGATCAGCAGAAAAGATCTGGATCTACGACAAGGGGGTTGATACTAAGGCAGACTATAGCACCTACGGGGAATATCTGAGCCTCAGGTTCGGCGATATTCTGATTCCCAAAATCGAAAGCACAGAACCCTTAAAAGTGGAATGTCAACATTTTATCGATTGCGTCCAGAATCGCAAGACCCCGCGAAGCGACGGTGAGGATGGCTTGCGGGTGTTGAAGGTTTTAGATGCCGCTCAGAGATCTTTAAAGATGGGTGGCACTCCAGTTAAAATAGAATAGAATTTAACTTTTCACCACACTTATTAAAGATTCTTTCAGGAGTCAAACCATGGAGAACTTCATTGATAAATCTGCTCAGATTGGAGAGAGGACCAAGATAGGGAGATATACGGTAATTGAGGAGGATGTTAAAATCGGTCAGGGTTGCAGAATCGGCAATAACGTGACCATTTATGCCGGCACACAGGTTGGGGACTTTGTGCGGATAGATGACAATACGGTGATTGGCAAGCAACCCATGAAGGCGGCCACCTCCGCTACCACTAAGGAACAGAAACTTGCTCCTACAAAGATCGGTGATAATTGCTTGATCGGCACATCAGTGGTGATCTATGCCGGCGCCACATTGGGGAAAAAGATTTTAGTGGCTGATCTATCCACCATCAGGGAGAACGTCACCGTAGGAGATTTCACCATCGTGGGAAGAGGGGTTGCTATTGAGAATTTCTGCAAGGTGGGCGCATACTGCAAGTTAGAAACGAACGTCTATATCACTGCTTATTCTGAGTTGGCGGATCGCTGTTTCATCGCCCCCTGCGTGGCCACCAGCAACGACAACTATATGGCCCGAAGCAAGGAAAGATTCAAACACTTCAAAGGGGTGACGGTTAAGAAGGGGGGAAGAATCGGGCTCAATGCCACCATCCTTCCCGGAAAGGTTATTGGTGAGGACTCGCAAGTTGCCGCCGGGGCGGTGGTAACCAGGGACACACCTTCGAAAAAGATAGTCTTGGGCATGCCAGCCAAGGTATGGAGGGATGTGCCCGAAGATCAGCTTTTAGAAAATCAGTAGTTAGCTGCGAGAATAAAGTTTTGGGGGCTATATAAAATGTGCTTTTGTTGATCTACGTTCAGAAAATCAAAGACAAACTTGCGGGAGGATTAGATGAATGTCCCATTCTTGGATTTAAAAAGACAATACAGTTCCATAAAAGACGAGATAGATCAAGCGGTTTTTAATGTTTTAGATCATGCTAAGTTCATCATGGGTCCGGAGGTGAAAGCTTTTGAGGAGCAGGTGGCAAAGTATTGTGGAGCAAAATTTGCCATTGGAGTTGCCTCGGGAACCGATGCTTTGCTTCTCTCCTTACGAGCCTGTGGGGTTGAGCCAACAGATGAGGTTATCACCACCGGTTTCTCCTTTTTCGCCACTGCCGGAGTCATCACCAGATTGGGAGCAATTCCTGTGTACGTGGATATTGATCCTGACACTTACAATATCGACCCGCAACTGATCGAAAAGAAGATCACACCCAAGACCAAAGCAATTATGCCGGTCCATCTTTATGGTCAATGCGCAGACATGGATTCGATCTCAGAGATTGCGAAGAAACATAACTTGAAGGTGGTGGAAGATGCGGCTCAAGCCATAGGGGCTAAATACAAGGGGAAAAAAGCGGGAACCTTGAGTGATTTTGGCTGTTTTTCCTTTTTCCCCAGCAAAAACCTGGGAGCGGCAGGAGACGGAGGAATGGTGGTGACTAATGATCCGGAGATGGCTGAGCTTTTAAGAATGTTGAGGGTTCACGGTGCAAAACCTAAATACTACCACTCCATAGTGGGTTATAACAGCAGGCTTGATACCTTACAGGCTGCCATACTAAGCGTTAAGCTGAAATATCTGGATGAATGGACTAAAAAAAGAAGAGAACATGCGGAAATCTACAATGCCGCCTTTAAAGATTCGGACATCATCACCCCCAAGGAGGAAGATTTCAATTATCATATTTATCATCAATACACCATTGCGGTCAAAAACAGGGACAGGTTACGTGAGGTTCTTAAGGAGAAACAGATAGGGCATGATGTTTATTATCCGGTTCCTTTGCATTTACAGGAGTGTTACAAATCCTTAGGATATAAGGAAGGGGATCTTCCGGTGATTGAAAGGAAAGGTGAGGAGGTAATTTCCATCCCCATATATCCTGAGCTGACTAAAGAAGAACAGAATTTTGTGATCGAGACCATAAATCGAGCAGTTTAATCGTCATGTGAGCATTTTGTTCGGGCGGGGGTTGAACCCTCGCCCGAACATTGAAGCCTTGGATAAATGATGGTAAAACGGTTAAGGATGTAGTAAGTTATTGAATATGTAGAAGACAATGAAGATTATTTCGGTGGTGGGGGCTCGTCCCCAATTTATCAAGCTCTCCTCTCTTTCCAAAGAATTGAGAAAAAAACACAGGGAGATCATTCTGCACACCGGGCAACATTATGATGATGAACTATCCAGAGTTTTTTTCTCTGAACTTTCTATACCAAAGCCGGATTACAATCTGGGTATAGGTTCAGCCGAACATGGGGAGCAGACCGGCAAGATGCTAAAAGCGATTGAAGAAGTTCTCACTTTTGAGAAACCGGATTTAGTCATTGTTTATGGAGATACCAATTCCACTCTGGCCGGGGCTTTAGCTGCTGCTAAACAGAATATTCCGGTGGCTCATGTGGAGGCGGGTCTGCGGAGTTTTATAAAGTCCATGCCCGAGGAGATCAATCGGGTCTTGACCGATCATGTCAGCTCTCTGCTTTTCTGCCCCACCCCTACCTCGGTCAAGAACTTAAAAAGTGAGGGAATCACCAAGGGGGTGTATCTGGTGGGTGATGTGATGTATGATTCTCTTAAGGAAAATCTGACTGTGGCGGAGAAAAGATCAAAGATAATGAAGAGACTGAACCTGAATAAGAAAGAATTTTATCTTCTCACAGTTCACCGAGCAGAGAATACAGACATTGGAAAAAATCTGGAGAAGATAACCCACATCGTTACGCATCTGGACAAAAAAGTTGTTTTCCCCATTCATCCCCGAACTAAAAAAAGACTTTCCGAGTTTAATTTTCTAAACAGATTGCTTTCAAAAGATGATCTTCTTTTAATTGATCCGGTGAGTTATCTTGATATGCTAATCTTGGAGAAGAACGCTCGATACGTTTTAACCGATTCAGGTGGAGTGCAAAAGGAGGCCTTCTTTTTGAAAACCCCTTGCCTTACTTTAAGAGAAGAGACCGAATGGGTGGAGACTCTGAAAGGTGGTTATAATCAGTTGGTGGGGTTGGAAGTTGATAGGGTGGCCAAAAAAATAAAGACGAAGAACTACTTTCCTGGTAAAGCTGAAAAGAAAACAACAACACTAGCCTTAAAGGGAGCAGACAGAAGAATAGCTAAGATCATCACAAGTTCCCAAATCGAACATTTTTAAAATGGAAAGTGTCGGCAAAAAGATAGTAAGAAACACCTTCTATAATTCAATCGGCAGAATATGGTTGATGTTGGTGATTTTGCTTTTGACCCCTTACATTTTACATAAATTAGAGGTACAGGTCTTTGCCGTCTGGTCTTTAGTATTTGTGGTGGCAAACTCTTTGGGTTTGTTGGACTTTGGCATCAGAACCTCCTTCGCTAAATATATCGCTGAGTACCAGGCCAAAAGGGATCCGGAATCGATAAATGCGGTGATCAACTGCGGCATAATATTTTATCTGGCATTTTCCCTTTTTATCATGGGGTTGGCATTAGTCTTAAGAGGCCCCATCATTTCTCTTTTGCAGATACCGCCTAGCATTCGTGCAGAATCCATGTTCGCCATATTGGGGATGGTGTTGATTTTCTCTATAAACAACACTTTTAGTATCTTTGAAGCGGTCCTGGTTGGGTTGCAGCGAATGGATGTTCAGAACAAGATCATGATATTTGCCTCTATTTTTAATATCGCTGGGACTTTCTTTTTTTTGGAGAAAGGATTTGGCATAAGAGGACTGGTGATAAATTATGGGATCGTTTCTTTTGTAATCATAATGCTCAATTTATATTTCTCCTATCGTCTGCTTCCTTACATCCGAATTGGCTTATCAAGGGTGGATAAAAAGATTTTTCGAAAATTATTTAACTACGGCATAAAGATGCAGATATGCAACATCGCGGCCATAATTCACCTGCAGGCAGACAAAATCATCTTGAGTCATTTCTTGGGACTTAACTTTGTAACCTTTTATGAGTTGGGACAAAAGGCGGCCAAGGCGGTCAGAACTCTACCTGTTCTTCTGCTTTCTGCCTTGGTGCCAGCGGTGTCAGAGTTGGACGCAAGCAATAATAAAGAGAAGCTAAAGGAGTTATATGAGAGAGGGTCGAAATATATAAGCCTAGCGGTTTTCCCTTTGATTTTTCTTTCTCTATTGGTAGCACCTGATTTAATTAATCTATGGGTGGGAGATAAATTCAGTTGGGCAATTTTGTCCTTTCAAATTTTGGTAATTGGATATGGTATAAATGTGCTGACCGGAATGGGAACTTCAATGGTGAGAGGAATCGGTAAGCCGGAGTACGAAACCAGATACGCAGTATTGACGCTGGTTATGCAACTCACTCTGAGCATTACTCTGGTCCAGATATTTGGATTTAGGGGCATTCTGGCAAGTGTGCTCATCACATCTGTGGTGGCCGCCTTGTATTTTTTGTTGACTTTTCACAAGCTTCTGAAGCAAGATTTTAAGTCTTTTGCTCGGACAACTTATGTGAAACCTTCAGCTGCATCATTGGTTGCCTTTGCCATCACCTTTGGGCTAAGCCATTATCTTTCGAGCTTGATTTTCTTGCAAGGAAGATTTGGATACTCAGTAAATTTAATCCTTAAATCTGTGATTTTTCTTGGGTTTTTCATCCTTTTGATTGCCAGAACCAAATTCTTGGATGTTTCTGATGTGCGATTATTTAAGCTGTACTTAAAACCTCAGTTTATGAGCAAGATATAGCACTGTAAGTAGTTCTTTGAACTTGATGACAATCAATCTTCGGCTTCAAAGAGAGAAAAATTTATGATAATAAACTTTGTGTTGACGGAAGATCTTTGACCTGTCAAAGACAAATCCTGCACTGGGGTTCTGAGTCCCAGTGGTTTAATATTTGTCTGAAGGGAAAAAATGAGCGAAGATATTAGACCGCTTAAGGCAAGGCGGTTCAGAAAAGCGGTATTAGATTATCTTTCTCCAGGCAAGCGAACCAGATTGTATGATGTTTTGGTCAGAGATCATATGGAAAAATTGGAGTTAATTGACGCTGGATATGGACGCTGGCTTAAGCGTCTACTACCATACCTTGTAAATTACTACGGTCTTCAAGGGAAACGAATTTTGGATGTGGGGTGCGGAACTGGCGAACTTACGGTTCGGATGAATCTCTTGGGGTTCGAGACAATGGGCATAGATGTTCATGGGAGGGCTCTGGATCTGGCAAAGATTTTAGCGGTAGAAAATAGACTACCTGAAACAACTTTTGTTGAAAACAATGCCGAGCGTCTCCCTTTTGCTGAGAATAGTTTTGACATTGTCACCATGTTTTCTGTGCTTGAGCATGTAGATGACCAGATGCTGATAAACAGTCTATTGCCAGAACTGAAAAGAATTTGTCGGGGCCTAGTTTACGTGTTAGTGCCGAATAGACTTAAAGTTTCTGACGACCATACTGGTTTGAGGTTTGTCAGCTGGATGCCAAAGAGACTTGCGGAGATGTACATTAAGGCCAGGGGTTCTAAGTACCGATATTTTATATCTGCCTCGGGTCTTTGGGATGTTTCCTATCGAACTCTTGGTCGCATATCTTCTTTATTCCAGTGCGACTTCTTATTGGATTTCCCTTCTGAAGAAGTCATATACCCTCCGTTTGACAGAGCTAAAATGATTACTCGGATTGGTAAAAATGTGAGGATTGGCAACCTAAAGATATTCATTGGCGTTCCCATCCCCTGGAAATTAATGGTGAGGATGGGTTATCCAAAAGAGGGATTCTATCCCTACTTGAACTTGGTTGCTATCCCCAGGAAAAGCCGAACAACGAATTCACCTTAAACGGAGAGATAAAAGGAGACTATTTTTTGAGATGAGAATAACCTTTGTTTTGCCCGGAATATCACCCACAAAACCTGTGGGGGGCTTTAGAGTTGTTTATGAATATGCTAATCATCTCTCAGAAAGAGGACACAAAATCAATGTAGTCCATCCTCTGACTCTATTTCTTGATAAAATCAGCTTTAAAAAAAGGATTGGAATACCAATAATATCGGGAATAAATTATCTGTTTGGACTTCCCAAGGTGGGCTGGCTTGACATTTCATCAAAAATTAATATGGTTATAGTCCGAAGCTTGGAGGAAAAGTTTATCCCCGAAGGTGATGTGATAATTGCCACTGCTTGGCAGACAGCGGAATATATAATTGGATATTCTCCCGCTAAAGGACAGAAATTTTATCTTGTTATGGATTTCTATCCCTGGTTAGGACCCAAGGATAGGTTAGAAGCTACCTGGCGAGCACCATTTAAGAAAGTAGCTATTTCCTCTTGGCTTTATGAAAAAGTGCTTGAGGCTAGCATGGAGAAAGATGAGGTGATAACCATTCCTCTTGGAATTGATCAAAGAAGATTTTGTCTCACCGAAGATGTGAGCTCGCGAGCAAACAGAATTAGTATGATGTATTCGCCTGGAAGTTACAAGGCACCAGAAGATGGAATTCGTGCTTTAGAAATTTGCAAGGCTCAATATCCAGACTTGGAGGTTGTTCTTTTTGGTCCGGGCTCTTCCCGTAAAGCAATTCCATCTTGGATAATAGACAGGAAGAATGTATCAGAAGAAGACTTGGTCCGGATATATAACCAATCTAAGATTTATCTTTGTAGCAGCCTGGCTGAAGGTTTTGCATTTCCCCCCGCAGAAGCCATGGCTTGCGGATGTGCGGTGGTCTCAACAGACTGTGGGGGTATACGTGAGTATGCGGAGCACGAGGTCAATGCTCTTCTGTCTCCCCCTAAAGATCCACAAGCCTTGGCAGGGAATATTCTGCGTCTGCTCAAGGACGAGGATTTGCGGGTGAGGCTGGCGAAAGCGGGTTACAAACGGATTCAGGATTTCACTTGGGAAAAAGCAGTAAATGAATTTGAAAAGGCTATATTAAATCAGAGGTGAACATGTCGACTGGCCACATTTTAGAATTACCCACCCTGATAAGGAAAAATTTATTTCTTTTTGTCTTTCTCGAGCTTCTTGTTATTCTAAGTATTTTCTTGCTCCATTACAAGAACACCATAATTTTGCTCGCAGCGCTTACCTTTTTGGTTTTGAACTTTTTAGATGTAAGAATTACTCTGTGGCTTCTAATTGCATATAGTACAACGGTTATCTATTTCCAGGGTCTTGTTTCTGCTATAATGATGATAATTTTGGGTCTTATTCTGATGATTGTGTGTTTATTCGTATATTTTAACTTTTGTTTAAAAGAATTAAAGATAAAAAAAACTAAATTGAATTTGCCGATTGCTTTCTTTTTGGGATTAGCTTTTGTTCAAGCTGTTAGAGGTTTTTTAATTTCTAATCCACCCAAATGGGTAGGCACAGAATTTTTTGCTTATTTAGGCTTAGGCGTAGTGTTTTTGGTAACGACTCTTTGCGACAAAAAAGAGATAATAAAGAAGTTCTTCCAGCTGTTGATCATTGTATCATACTATCAGGCGATTATAGGTCTTTGGACTTACTTTCAAGTCGGGCACCGAATTGGAGGACATTTTTTTGGGACTTTTCCAAGTTTGGTAGCATTGGTTTTATTGAATCTTTCTTTCTACACGAGAGAAAAATCCAAAAAACTAATCTACTTTTTGCTTTCTATGCCTCTTGTTCTGCATCTTCTGCTTTCTTTTACTCGCGGTTATTGGTTAGGATTTCTAACTGCCCTCTTATTTTCCTATGGGATCTATATTATTAACTCTGAGTACTCGTTTAAGAAAAAAGTTTTGAGATTTCTCAAGGGAGCAGTTGCGTTCGCTGTTACAATAACTTTACTTGTGTCCATATTACAACCTTTTCTTTCAGGTGGTAGCGTCTTTGGACAAGTGAGCAAAAGATTCGTATCGAGTTTTTCCGCCAAATTTAGCCCCCAGACAGGGTCTAACGTTGCGCGGTTAATAGAATATCGGGTCTGCTGGGACAAAATCAAAAAAAATCCAATTTTCGGTTATGGGGTCGGATATACTGTGCCTGTAATCAACCCGGTGAGGCACAGAAGAACCGAAGAGTGGGGAATTCATCAATTTTATTTAATGATTACTTTGAAGATGGGATTGATTGGACTTTTGGTTTTCTTATGGATATTTTATGTCTTCTTCAGAGAAGGGCTTAAGGAAAGTAAAAAGATTGAGGATAGCTACTATAAAGGGCTATCATATGGGTTTATGGCAAATTTGATTGAACAATTAGTGATCAGTTTCACAAACCATCCATTCGCAACGGTAGATAATAATTTTTATTTGGCTTTTGCTATGGCAGGAGTTATGGTAATAATTTCAAAGCGAAGCTGAAATTGAACATGGAACTATCAATCATAATAGTTAGCTGGAAGGTTAGAGAGCTTTTGGACTGGTGTTTGAACTCGATATTTTCTCATATAAAAAGCCCAGAATTTGAGATAATTGTGGTGGACAACGCCTCTGAAGATGGAAGTGTGGAAATGATAAGACGAAAATTTCCCCAAGTGAAGGTAATCACCAATAATGAAAATTACGGGTTTGCAAAAGCATGTAATCAAGGTGTAAGGATTGCACGGGGTAAGTATTTGTTTTTTTTAAATCCTGACTCTGCGGTTACTAATAATATATATGACCAAATCATAAATTTTATGGAATCGCATCCTCAAGTTGGTGTCGGCGGTTGTTATCTTTATTATCCAGATGGAAGAATTCAAACATCCCTTTATAAGTTTACCTCTTTGACAAATAACTTGGGCCGGGCACTGCTTCTTTATTCTTTTTTACCTAAGAATAACTTAACGGCTCCCTTTTTTTCTGATTATTTTAGGCCAAATGAACTGATTGAACGTGTGTGTGGAGGAGCTATGGTAGTGCGACGAGAGACTTTTGAAGAAGTGGGTCTTTTTGACGAATCTTTTTTCTTATATTCTGAAGATGAGGATCTATGCTATCGGATGAAACAAAAGGGATGGAAGGTTGCTCCCATACCCGATACAAAGATAATCCATCATCACGACCAGAGCAGCAAAAAAAACATCCGGAAAGCTATCTTTTCCTCCTACCAGAGCCAGTTTCTTTTTTATAGAAAATACCACCCTCTTTACAAGGTTATAATCTTTAGGTCAATTCAGTTAGTTGGAGTTTTAATTAGATCCCTTTTTTGGTTTTTCAAAGCTATGGCTGGCGCAAATCAACAGGCGGATGGACAAAGGTTTTTTGGATATTTATCGCTTTTATTTTCGGATTTTTATTACAGGAAATCTTTGATAGATTAAATATTATGCGAATCGCAATTGATGGACGAAAAATAGAAACTCCTTTGTCGGGTATAGGAAGATATACTAAAAATCTTTTGACTCATATTTCAATGGTGGACAAGGACAACCAATATATAGTCCTCCAAAACAGAGATTTCAAAGAAAAAATGCCTCTGGCGGAAAACTTCAGAACAGTCATAGTTGATTACCCCGCTTATTCTATCCGATCTTTATTTCTTTTGCATAAAATTCTACATCGTGAAAAAATTGATTTGTTCCACTCACCCTTTATCTCGGCCCCCCTATTTACAAACTGCAAAGTTATCTTAACTGTACATGATCTAATTCCCTTAAAGTTTGCAAGGAGTTTTGAGAAAGGCAAGAATTTATCTTGGTTATTCAGGAAATTTATATTTAAGTTGATTCTATTGATACTCACGAAAAAAGCAAAGTGTATCATTACAGATTCTTGGGTTAGCAAAAAGGCATTAGAGAGAACAGGTAGGTCCCTTAGTAAGAAAATCAAAGTGGTACATCCGGCAGCAGAAGAAATCTTTAAAAAAATCTCCAATGAAAATAAGATAGAAGAAACCAAAGCAAAATTTAATTCAGAAAGGAAGTTGATTTTATATCTCGGCATGATTCGCCCTCATAAAAACTTAATTAGACTTCTTAAGGCTTTAAACTTATTAATTTATGAGAAAAACCAGCGATGTTATTTGGTAATAGGAGGAGGTAAGGAAACAGATCTTTTTTTTCTTAAGGGAATGGCTGAAAAATTGGGTGTATCAAAACATGTCTTTTTTACAGGAGATTTGACTGATAATGAGGTTGTAACCTTGATAAATACTGCTGATGTTTTTGTTTTTCCTTCCCTGGAGGAGGGCTTTGGCCTTCCCCCATTGGAGGCGATGGCCTGTGGAACTCCAGTTATTACTTCCAATGTATCTTCTTTGCCGGAAGTGGTGGGAGATGCAGCTTTGTTAGTTGATCCTTACAATGTGCAAGAGATCGCCAATGCGATACAACGCCTTTTGACTGATGAGCGGTTAAAAGAAGAGTTGATAATTAAAGGTTTCGAGAGGGTGAAAAAATTCTCTTGGGAAAAGGCCGCCAGAGAGACTCTGAATATATACAAAACTGCGACTAAAGAAAAACAAAAAAGATGATCTTTTAAGATGAAGATACTTCACGTTTTTAAAGAATATTATCCCGTGGTCGGGGGGATACAAAACCATATCCGAGTTTTATCTGGGGAATTAGTGAAGGATAGCAATTTTGAAGTCGAGGTTTTGGTTACTAACACCAAATCTAATTCCGTGATCGAACACATAGATGGGGTGAAGGTAATCAAAGCTGGACGAATTGCACAAATTGCCTCCACCCCAATCAGTATCAGCCTCTTCAAATTTTTGGGAAAGGCAAAACCCGATATCCTCCACCTCCATTTCCCATACCCGTTAGGTGAATTGGCCAGTCTATTCTGTTCCGGTTGCAGCAAGATAGTGTTGACCTACCACAGCGACATAGTAAGACAAGAGAAGTGGCTACATCTATACATGCCCTTCTTAAAGAAAGTGCTCAGAAAGGCGCGAGTGATTGTCGCCTCCACCCCCAACAATGTCCGTGGTTCGACCTTGTTGAACAAGTATACAGATAAAATTGAGATCATCCCTTATGGGATCGATATTGAGCGGTTTGATAAAATAAACGAAAGAAAAGTGGAGGAAATCAGGCGCAGATACGAAAGTGCAATAGTGCTGTTCGTGGGAAGGCTTTGTTACTATAAGGGGATAAAGTACTTGTTAGAAGCTTCAAAAGAAGTTGATGCCCAGTTCTTGCTTATTGGGAATGGGCCATATAAATTAGAGTTAGAAGATCTGATCAAAAGGAATAACCTTGAAGGGAAGATAACTTTATTGGGAGAAGTGAGGGAAGACGAGTTAGCTTGGTACTATCACGCCGCTGATTTGTTAGTTTTGCCTTCCTCCCATCGAAGTGAGGCCTTTGGAATTGTGCTATTGGAAGGTATGGCGTGCGGCTTGCCTTTGATTACTACGGAGTTGGGGACTGGCACCTCTTTTGTTAATTCTCATAACCAGACAGGCCTGGTAGTGCCCCCTTCAGATTCAGAAGCGCTTAGTGAAGCCATCAATTATGTTCTGAATAGCGAAGAAATTCGCCTCAAATTCTCTCAAAAAGCGAAGGAAAGAGTAAGAAACGTATTTTCAAAGGAGAAAATGGTGGAAAGCATAAAAAACCTATACTATCGCCTACTGAGTACCTAATATCTATTCGAACCTATTGGAGATAACTTTTTCCGGGAAATCATGGATTATCTTGTTGCATTTTCTTGTGCTCTTGTTGTAGTTCTGGTCGTAACTCCAATCTCCATCAAGCTGGCAAAAAAGTTTGATTTTTTGGACTATCCTTCTGCTTTGAAAGTTCACACTAACCCTACGCCTCTTTTAGGGGGGCTGGCGGTCTTTATCGGTTTTTTATTTGCCTGGTTGTTTGGTTTAATTCTTTTTGACTTATCTTTCAACGCAGATATGGTGGGGATTCTCGCTGGGGGGGCACTGGTGGTGGCACTCGGGCTGGTGGATGATAAGAAGGGACTATCTCCCAGTTATAAATTACTGGGACAAATCATCGCCGCCATTTTGTTTCTAATCTTAAGCCATAATGCCCAAATTCTCACCGGATCAGGCTGGGACATATTAATTCTGGTTCTGTGGATTGTGGGTTTGATAAATGCGGTCAACTTCTTAGATGCCATGGACGGACTATGTGGGGGGATCTCATTTATTGCCGCCTCAGCCTTTTTAGTCATCGCCATCTTCAGCCAACAGATGCACAGTGCACTCCTCGCTTTGGCCCTTATGGGAGGGCTTTTGGGATTTCTCCGCTACAATTGGTCTCCGGCAAGAATATTCTTAGGCGATGCGGGCAGTATGTTTAATGGGTTCATTTTAGCCTGTCTGGGGATTCTTTTTGCCAAGGGAAACCCCTCCTATTCCTCTCTTTTGGTTCCCATCCTGATTTTGAGTTACCCTATATTTGACATCTCCTTTGTAACCCTAATCAGGCTTAGGGAAGGAAGAAAGGTCTATGTGGGGGATTATAATAATTCACCACGCAGAATCGCCCATCTGGGGATGCAAAACAAGAAAGTGGTTTTGTGGATTTATCTTTTTTGCTTCCTCTTGGGGGGATTGGGAGTTTCAGTTTACTTTTTCTTCGACTCCCCAGCGAAGATGTTGATCGCTGTGTTCGTCTGGTTGATTCTGGTGATCTTTGGTGTTCATCTACAAAGGAATTTCGTCAATATTCGAGAAAAACTTCTTTTGATCCTAACTGATATAATTATGATTAATGCAGTTTTTCTGTTTTTCTTCTGGCTAAAATTCCACTCCGGTTTGTTTCCTAACCCGTTAATTCTTCCTTTGTCTGAATACGTTACACCGGCTGTCTGGATCAGCATCTTTTGGCTTAATTTGTTCGCCGTCTTCGGACTCTATGAGATCCCCGGAGATTCCAGATATAAAGATGAGGTGAAGGGAATAGTTAAAGCAATTGCTGTGGGATTAATTCTCTTTTTGATCTTAACTCTTGGTCCGTCTTATTTGCAGATTAAATCCTGGATTCTGCTTTTAATTTACAGTCTCACCTTGATGATCGCTTTAGGTTTGGGACGAGGCCTTTTCACATATCTGATCAGAAAGTTTAATTTTCTGGGGGTATCCGTTCGTAAAGGAATAATTGTGGGGACCAGACAAAAGGCTATAAAGCTTTTTGAAAAGCTTTCAGCCAATCCTGAACATGGCTATCAGGTGGTCGGAATGGTTAAGGAAGGGGTGGCAGATTCTAAACCCGATTCGCCAGGTTACTCCGTTGATTCCCCGATAAAGATTCTGGGAAGAATTCAGGATTTAGATGAAATTGTCAGAGAAAACAAAATTCAAGACGTCCTGATCGCAGTTGATCCCGACTGGAAGGGCTCTTTGCAGGAGATCATGAACTCAGTACACAATCTTGAGGTCTCATTTAAAATCGTCCCGGACTTAGACGATCTAAAAAGAGGTTATCAAACCGCTCCTCTTCGCTCAGGACTTCTCTTAAGGATCTTTCCCAGTCATATGAGAAGCTGGGAGTGGCTGGTAAAAAGATTTTTCGACGGGCTGGTTTCCTTAACGCTTCTGGTCGTATTCTCACCTCTATGGTTACTGATTGCTCTTTTAGTTAAATTTACCTTTATAGCGAATCCCTTAGTCAAACAAAAATATGTGGGAAAGATGGGAAGAAGGCTTGAGCTTTATAAATTTCGTGTCGGTGAACATTACTCCGAAGGTGAAAATAAAGACCAGCCTTCGAGAATTCCCCCAAGCAGGCTGGGAAGATTTTTGAGAAATTCTGGCTTGGAGAAAGCTCCTGTTTTCATTAACATATTAAAAGGAGAGATGAGCCTGGTGGGTCCGGAACCATTACTGCCGGAAACATTTGAAGACCTGTCAACCGATCTCCCTCTTCTGCCGAAAAGATTAAATGTCAAGCCAGGTCTTTTCAGCTTGGCTAAAATAAAAGGAAGGTTCAGAGATTATGCCGAAGCAGCAAAAGATCGCCTCCAGGATGATCTGTTTTACATGGAGAACATGTCTCTCCTTCTTGATCTAAAGATACTTATAGGAGGAGTAACATCTTTTTTGAGAAAGTGATTTATTAATCAAAAGGATACGTTATGCTGGATTTAAAATTCATCAGAGAGAACACAGAGAGAGTAAGAGAAGCAATAAAAAATAAAGGAGAGAAGGCGGATATAAATTTGTTTTTGAACTTAGACGAAAAAAGAAGATTCCTCCTTTTGCAGGCGGATGAGCTGAAACATCAAAGAAACGTGGTCTCAGAGAAGATCGCCCACATGAAGAAAGAGAAAGAGGACGTCAGCCAAGAAATTGAAAATATGAGGAAGGTTGCCAACCAAATTGATACTTTGGACGTTGAATTGAGGCAATCAGAGGAGAAAATCAATGATCTTCTTCTGACCATTCCCAATATCCCTCACCCCTCAGTGCCCATAGGTTCAGATGAGGATTCAAATGTGGTGATAAGAGAGTGGGGAGAGCCTCCCCGATTTGATTTCGAACCTCGTCCCCACTGGGAGTTGGGACAAATGCTGGGAATTCTGGATCTGCCCAAAGCCGCCAAAGTGGCCGGAAGCGGATTTTTGGTCTTGACCGGAAAAGGAGCAAGGCTCCAGAGGGCTTTGATTAACTTCATGCTGGATCTGCATACTAAAAAACATAACTATGAGGAGATTTTACCACCCTTTATGGCCAACCGTGTCAGCATGACCGGTACCGGTCAGTTGCCTAAATTGGAATATGATATGTATCTTTGCGAAAAAGAAGACTTATTTCTAATACCCACGGCAGAGGTTCCGGTAACCAATCTGCATCGTGAGGAGAATCTTAAAGAAGAAAAATTACCCATTTATTACACTGCTTATACTGCATGTTTCCGTCGGGAGGCGGGAGCTTATGGAAAGGACACCCGGGGAATGATCCGGGTGCATCAGTTCGATAAGGTGGAGATGGTCAAATTCGTAAAACCGGAAAGTTCCTATGATGAACTGGAGAGCCTGCTTGAGGATGCGGAGGAGGTGCTTCAGCTTCTAAATCTCCCCTATCGGGTGAGGGTGCTCTGCACCGGTGATTTGAGCTTTGCCGCAGCCAAATGTTATGATATCGAAGCCTGGGCTTCGGGATTGGGAAACTATCAGGAAGTTTCTTCATGCAGCAACTACGAGGATTTTCAAGCCAGAAGGATGAAGATTAGATTTCGCCCCAAAGGTGGAGGAAAGCTCCAGTATGTCCATACCCTGAATGGTTCCGGGATTGCTCTGCCCCGAACCATGATCGCCCTTTTGGAAAATTACCAGACCGAAAAGGGGACGGTAATTATTCCGGAAGCTTTAAGACCTTATATGGATGGGATGGAGGAAATAAGATAGGGTCAAGAGTCTTGTAGGTTCAAGCATGTCCTTCAGGACTGCTTGACAAAAAAAGTTGTCAATCATCCTTGCGATGGTTGACTAAAGTAAGTAGTCAATGCCAAAGAGAAATGAAAAATACTTGGTTGGCTCTTAACACATCGGCATTGAGACGAGCTGTTTCTCCAATATGAATTGGCGCTGGCTGGGGATGTTATCATCCACGTAAAAGATGAAAAATAGAGATGGTTAAGACAAATTTTTTAAGTGTTTTTGTTTTACTTCTAATATTTTTGGTCCCTCAAGCAATTCCAAAGGATTTGAATCTTACCATAGTTTATGATAATAATCCTTATAATGAAGAGCTGGAGACAAGATGGGGTTTCTCCTGTTTCATAGAGGGTCCGGAAAAGACGATTATGTTTGATGTTGGTGGTGAAGGCTCAGTGCTTCTTAAAAATATGGAGAAGCTTGAAATTGACCCCAAAGCGGTGGATGTGATAGTCCTGTCTCATATTCATTACGACCATATCGGCGGGCTATCCGACTTTTTGGAGAAGAATCCTAATGTCACAGTTTACATGCCAAAATCTCTTCCCCAAAGGGTTAAAGATAAGGTGAGAAGAGCAGGCGCCAAATTAGTAGAGGTTGAAAAGCCAACCAAGATTTGCAAAGATGTCTATTCCACCGGTGAACTTGGAGGATGGATTAAAGAAGAATCCCTTATAATAAAAACGACCAAAGGAACAGTAGTGATAACCGGTTGTGCTCACCCAGGGATTGTAAATATAGTCAAAAAGGCCAAAGAGATGTTTAAGACCAATGTTTTTTTGGTATTAGGTGGGTTTCATTTATGCTGGATGAATGGCTGGCAGATAAAGAGGATCATCAATGGGGTTAAAAAAGAAAAGGTAACGATGGTAGCTCCTTGCCATTGCTCAGGTGACCTTGCCCGAAAACTATTTAAAAAAACATACCAAGAGAATTTCATCTCTGTAGGTGTAGGGAAAAGGATAGAGGTAGAGGATGCTTTTTTGGCTCCAAAAAATAAGGACAATTAGATAACCAATGGGGATAGATTCTAATTTTCTAAAGTTGTTAATAGGTGGCTTTACCATGGGCTGGGGACCCTGTCTTGCCTATTCTGCCCCTTTGCTTTTGCCTTATATCGGAGGCACAAAAACGGGCTGGAAAGCTGGTTTAAAAATCGGAGTGATGTTTTCGCTTGGCAGGCTTTTAGCTCTTGTGATCTTGGGTGGAGTTGTCACTTTTGCTTTCAGTTCCATCAACCGATTTTTTCCACCTCATAGGTCAGGTTACCTTTATCTCTTTGTAGCTCTTTTTATGATAACACTGGGTATCTTTATCATTTTAGGTAAAGGATTTGGAGTGGGGGTTGGCAAAATAGTAAAGAAAAGAATATTAGATAGTGGTGCCGAAAGCATGTTGTTTTTGGGCTTTCTGATAGGCATCTCACCCTGCGTGCCACTTGTAGCTGTTCTTACCTATATCGCCTGTGTAACAGATAATATTGGCTGGGGCGTCTTATATGCTCTCTCATTCGGAATAGGTGCGGCGGTTGCTCCAATAATACTTGGGGCTTTAGTGGGCATCCTTCCAGAAAAGCTGTTTAAGTCGGCTAAACTGCTCAAAGTTTTTCAGATTGTCTGTGGTGTGGTTCTCATCCTTTTTGGACTTCAACTCGTCTATTATGTATTGAATCTGCTTTCTTAAAAAAACTTGCACTGTTTTTTCATAGAGGAAGGCGCCATGCAGGAGAATGTAGGCAATAAATAATGAAATCAGATAATTGGTAAAGAAAACCTCGCTTCCCGTTGATGTTCTTCACCAACGGGAAGTGAAGTGAACGGCGGGTGAAGAACACCCGCCTGGAGCAGGCGTTCGTGTGTTGAGTTCAATGCGAGGTACCTGATGGCAAAGAGAAAAGAAAAATACTTAGGTAGTCATCATGAGTGGCCTTTGTGGTTCAAGGGCTTTCTGGTGTTCGGCATCGTTTTGATTGCGGCTGTGTTTTTCTACTACACTCAGACTATCATCTCACAAATAAAGGAGAACTCCCGAAGGGTTATGAATACCTACGCCAGACTGTGGCAGTTGGCGGCTTCTGCGCCCACCACCGGGGCAGAGATTGATGTGATCTTTGAGGAGATAATCCAGAAAAGTGATTTCCCTATAGTGGTGACCGATGCCGAAGGAGAATTACAAGCCTGGCGAGGGGTGGGAGTGGATTGGAACGATACCACCTATATGAGCAGACAGAAGCTTAAAAAAATGGCACAAAAGATGGATAAACACAAAAAACCCATTCCCATCTATTTTGGCACCAGGCAGGAGATAATAAATTACTTACACTACGGCGATCCCGTGCTGATCTCTCAATTGAGATTGATGAGTCTGGTGGAGCTGGGACTTTTAACTCTGTTTGTATTGATCGCATTTATCACCTTCAGGAACATCAAGATGGCGGAACAGCGCACCATCTGGGTGGGGATGGCTAAAGAGACCGCTCATCAACTGGGAACCCCCATCTCCTCACTTTTAGGATGGCTGGAGCTTTTGAAGATGAAGTGTGAATCCCAGACACGGAAAAACGGGGGAGATTCTGATCTTTCGCTTGAGCAAATAATGGATAGGGTGGGTGCTGACCTGCACCGGTTGGGAAAGATAGCCAACCGTTTTGAGCAGATAGGGTCTGTGCCTGAACTCAAGCCGACCGATTTGAATGCCGTGGTCTCTGAAGCAGCGGCTTACTTTCGACAGAGGCTTCCCCATCAAGGTGCAGGAGTGGTTATAAAGGAGGACCTGGACCGTTTGGTGCCAGCAAAAGCCAATGCAGAGCTCATAAGCTGGGTGGTGGAGAACCTTTTGAAGAATTCCCTGGAGGCGGTAGATCCCAAACAGGGAATGATCACAGTTTCCACGCATCTGGATAAAGAAAAAAAGATTGTTAGCATCCAGGTGAGCGACAACGGAAAAGGAATTCCTCCCCGCCGCCATAAAAAAATCTTCAAGCCAGGTTACACCACCAAAAAGAGAGGTTGGGGATTGGGACTGTCGCTGGCTAAAAGAATAGTGGAGGAATATCATCTGGGGAAGATCTCTTTGAAGGAATCCATCCCCAATGAAAGAACCACCATCCACTTGAGCATACCTATTGAATAAAAGAAAAATATAAAAGAGCTTCCATACACATAAGATAAAACTCTTTAAATATCTTTAAAGGATTTGTTCGTATAAATATCCGGTTGACGAAAAGATCTTCAAAAATGGCTTCTGCTATCGAATTCAAATCCTTATTCCCCCACCAGAACACAGAAATCTTTCTTAGATGAATAGAAAAGACCTCTATCTCATATCACTCTCCGCCCTTTTATTCAGCTTAGCTTTTCCCCCTTTACCTTTAGGTTTTGTAGCATACTTCTCTTTAGTCCCGTTACTTTTGGCCCTAGAGAACAAAAGCCCCTATTTTGCCTTCAGGACGGGATATCTCTTCGGCTTGATCTCCAACTCTCTTTTGCTTTTCTGGGTGGGATGGGCCACGATTGGTGGGACAGTTGCTGCCATAGTGCTTCTCTGCTTGTATACTGCCATTTTGTGCTGGTTTTACGCCGTGTTGCAGAGAAGATGGAAAGAGGGGGCGCTATTCTTCCTTCCTTTTCTGTGGGTGGCAATGGAGTATCTAAGGTCTTTGAGTGAGATGTCGTTCCCCTGGCTCAATCTATCATACACCCAGACGTATCATTTAAAATTGATTCAATACGCCTCGCTGTGGGGAAACTATGCGGTCTCGTTCTGGATATTGTGGCTGAATCTTGTGGTGTATTCCCTCATCAAGCACAAAAAAAGATTGGGATTGATAATTGGTATCTTTGCCATTTTGATGATTTTGCCTTATATTCATGGATGTTGGGTGATGTCTGAAAAAATTGAAGGAGAGGAAATTAAGATCGCTTTGCTTCAAGGGAGTATCGAACCGGAAGTTAAATGGGATGAAAGATTTTTGGATTATAATATTCAGACCTATATAGATATGAGCAAAAAGGCGGCTGAAGATAAGGTGGATTTGATCATCTGGCCAGAGACTGCTGCGCCTTGCTATTTGGCGGCAGAATCGCTCTATCTTGCCAGAGTGCAAAAAACCTGTGATGAGCTGAATGTCCCCCTTTTGGTGGGAACCAACGATTATCAGGCGACACCCCAGGGAAGGCTTCGATACTATAATTCCGCATTTCTTTTCACCCCCCATGGAGGTTATCCTCAAGTATATGACAAGATACATCTGGTTCCTTTCAGTGAGAAAATACCCTATGAACAGATTTTTCATTTTTCAGATAAAATTCAATTGGGACAATCGGATTTCTCAAACGGGGAGGAGTTAACCATATTTGAAGTAAAGAGAGGAAAATTTGCCACCTTAATCTGCTTTGAATCAGTCTATCCTGCTCTGGTGAGGAATTTTGCTAACCGGGGCGCTGAATTCTTGGTTAACATAACCAATGATGGCTGGTTTGGCAAAACTCATGGACCGTTTCAACATGCCCAGATTGCCGTATTTCGGGCAATTGAGAATCGAATTGCAATTGCCCGCTGTGCCAACACCGGCGTAACCATGTTCATCGATCCTTATGGTCGGGTAAAGGACGCAACCAGGATATATGTCAGAGAAATAGTGATAGGCAAAATACCCTTAAAGCGGAGAGAAAACATCCTGGGGGATGATAAAACTTTTTATGCCAAATATGGAGATTGGTTTGCCTTCGGCTGTTGTTTGATCAGCTTTATAGCAATTACAATATCCTTACTCCGTAAACCTCTAAGAGGTCGTTACAGATAATTAGGATGAATTTAAAGAAAAGTAGCAAAAAAACTTATTTATTGGGGTGGGGGATTTGTCTTTTTCTCGTTAGCGTTAGCTCTGCCGGGACTGGGGACTGGACCACCTATACCAACATGAACTACGTTAATGAGGTTCTTCTTAAAAATGACCAACTCTGGTGCGCTACCACCGGTGGGGTGGCAATTTTAGATATAAGTGGTGGAACCTTCACTAAACTGACAAACTTGAATGGACTGGGAGGAAACAACCTATATTCTTTGGCGCTTGATTCAGCCGGCAGTTTCTGGTTGGGCGCGCAAAACGGAACTTTGACCAAACATAAACCTGAGGAAAACTCCTGGAAGGTATACAATTTTATCGATCGGGACGGAAATAGATTACATGTCAAAGATATTGCGGCAGACGGAGAACAGTTGTGGATAGCTACAGACGTGGGGGTTTCTCTTTTCTTAATATACAAACATGGAGGAGAGATTAAGGAGACTTACCGACGTTTGGGAGAACATTTACAGGGTGGCGAGGAGGTGAACTCCATCCATCTGGTGGGCGAAAGAATCTGGGTGGGAGTCACCGGAGGGGTGGCAACTGCCAGCAAAAATGACCCGAACCTTTTGGACTTCTCCCGATGGGTCTCCTTCACCGAAGAAAGTTCACCCGGCCTGGAGAATGACTCGGTTTACTGCATAACAGATATTGATGGCGAACTAACTGTGGGGACGCAGAAAGGAGCCTTCAAGTTTGATCCTTCCGATTCAACCTGGCAGTCCTTGGGATTGGAGAATCGAATAATCAACGATTTGAAGTATTCCGATCAAAAGCTATATGCTGCCACCAATGCAGGATTATATGTGTATAAGGGTCAGACCTGGATTCTGTTCCCTGATTCCGGACTTCTTACCAGCTATTTTAATTCGGGGACCATCGACGATGATGGCATCTTTTGGGTGGGAACAGCTGGATATGGGGTATCCGCCTATAATGACTCTGAATGGGAAAACTATTTGATTGATGGTCCTCCGGCAAATCTTTTTTTGGACATGGAGATAGATGATGAGGGAAATCTGTGGTGTGCTCATGAGAGGTACGGAGCGAGCTTATTTGATGGAGTCGTATGGACGTCCCTTTCTTCGGTTCCGGAAATCCCTAAAAGAGAGATAAAGGCAGTAGAGAAGGATAACCATAACAACATTTGGTTCTCCAGCTGGGGGGGAGGAGTGGTCAAATTTGATGGAGACCAAACCTGGATCAGATATAGTGAAAAGAATAGTCCGCTGAAAGGCATTGTTGTTGATACCGCCTATGTGGTGGTGAATGACATAGCAGTTGATGAAGGGGGTAACAGGTGGTTTCCCAACTGGGAGGCTTTGGATTCCACCCGGGTTGTGTGTTCGCCTGCAGAAAAGGACACCTCTTGGGTGGTTTTCTACGAAAGCGATGGGATAAAATCTCTCCTCATGCAGAGGGTGTTTGCCCGAGAGGGGCATCTTTTTATTTGCTTTCGAGACTGGGGGCTTTTAGACTACAATTATAATTGGACCTTGGAAAACAAAGAAGACGATCGGGTTATCCACTACAACTCAAAAGATCATCACCTTTCGGACGATGCGGTCATGTGCGCCAACGTGGACAAGGATGGGACCTTGTGGGTTGGAACCAGCAGTGGTCTGGACAAATTCGATCCGGATTTTGAAAAATTCAGAACTGTCCCTTTGCCCGATCCCCTGGGTCCTCAGGTCAACGATATTGCAGTAGATTCAAGAAATAACAAATGGATCGCCACCTCTAACGGACTAGGGATGATGAACTCAAAGGGCAAGTTTGTCGGGGTCTTCACCACCTTCAACAGCAAAATCTGCGCAAATAAAGTTCTTCGACTCAAAATCGATAAAAAAACAGGTGAGGTGTGGGTGGGAACAGATAATGGACTTTCCCGATTTGAATCGGGTATTGGCGTTCCCGCAGAGGAACTATCCCAGGTTGTTCCCTTTCCCAATCCCTTTATAATCCAGAACGGAACTGAATTGCTCACCTTCGACAGACTTCCTTATCCGGCAGAGGTGAGGATATTTACCGTAGCCGGAGAGCTGATCAAAAAGATTAGATCAGGAGAAGATAAGTGGAATGGCAGGAATCAGGCTGGGGAGCTGGTGGCAAGTGGGATATACCTTTTTCATATCCAGGGTCCATCCGGAAAAAGTACGGTGGGGAAGATCGCAGTTATTCGAGAATGAAATTTTGGCTGGTCTCAAAGATCCTGCAGGCTGATTTGGGCAGGGTTCAGCGATGAAAAAACTCCTCTGGATAAAAGACTCAGAAAGATTTTGGGAAGTATTCAGTAAAGAGAGAAAAAAATAAGAAGACAAAAAAGAAACCTCCCTTTCGCTAAAAAGATCGATATCTTGTCTTCTATGCAAAAGCTATTTCCCAAAAAGCGTTTAAAAAATAAAACTGTACTATAAAGATCGGATAGGGGTTGCACCCTTCAGGGCGAGCCCCTATCCGCCCAGACGGGCGGTCGTCTCCCAGACGGGTCTCCGTGACCGTAATCATAGGGTGGGGGTGCAACCCCCACCCTAACATGAATTTGGTTTGATTTTAACCTGTGATGAGAATCCTGTTCCTTTCTGATGCGAAAAGTTATCATACTCAAAGATGGGTAGACTATTTTGTCGATTGCGGTCACCGGTGTTTTTTGATCACCTTAGAAAAAGGATTGGACACCAAAGCCGAGGAATTCTATATCCCAACCAAAGCCCTTCCCAATTTCTTGAAATATCCACTCTCCCTGCCTCGCATAAAAAGGATAGTAAGAAAGATCAAACCAGATTTAGTAAATGCACATTTCGTCCCCAATTATGGACTTATCGGAGCTTTGCTCTCCCTAGGATCCATGGGAAAAGCCCATCCTCTGGTGATCTCCACCTGGGGATCAGACGTTTTGATCTCTCCTGGTAAATCGTGGTTGCATAAGAGGAGAGCGGAGTATATTCTAAGAGGAGCTGATCTGGTTACCACCGACGCGGAGGTTACTGCCCAGGCTGTATACAGGTTGGGCGTTGAGAAAAAAAAGGTGCTTATCAGCCCTATGGGGGTGGAGAAAAGCTTGCTCGGGTGGCAAAAGAAAAAAGAAAAGCCGCATCTGTCTATATTGAGCAACAGAAGATTGGAGCCTTTATATGATGTAGCCACGCTCCTTAAGGCAATTCCCCTAATCATAGACCAAGCCCCAAAAGAGGTGAGGTTTGTTATTTTGGGCGAAGGTTCCCAGAGAAGTCATCTAATCGGTCTGGCAAAAACATTGAAACTCGAAAGCCACGTGAAGTTCAAAGGAGTAGTCTCCCGGGAGACGTTAATAAAACATTACCAGGATTCAGATATTTATGTCTCCACCTCATTGTCAGATTCTACCTCCGTTTCTCTTCTGGAGGCTATGAACTTTGGACTAATTCCTATTGTGACCGATATTCCGGGAAATCGGGAGTGGATCGAGGATATGAAAAATGGTTTCCTTTTTCCTAAATCAAACCACAAGGCTTTGGCAGATAAAATCATTTACCTGATGAATGAATCTATCCACTGGGAAAATTTCAGAAAAAGAAATGAATCCATTATACGAAGCAGGGCGGTGTGGGAAGATAACATGAAAATCATCGAAGATCGGTTCCGCAGACTGGTAAGTGCTGATTAGAGTCCTGATAAAATTTTGAAGGATGAAAGAAAAAAAAGTATTGATCCTAGCCTATTATTTTCCGCCTCTGGGCATGGGGGGGGTGCAGAGAGTTACTAAATTCGTAAAATATCTTCCCCTCTCCGGGTGGAAGCCTTATGTTCTGACTATCAAAGAGGTGGAATATTTAGCTAAAGACTCCTCTCTTTTAAACGATGTTTCCGCTGAAGCAGAAATTACCCGCACCGGCTCCTTTGATCCTTTGCGAGTTTGGCTCATGCTGAGAAACATCTTTAAAAAAAGAGAGGACAAGGATAAACCAATTAAAACGCACCTCACCCGAACATTAAGGCGGCTCTTTTGGCTGTTTTTTCCGGACAACAAAGTCGGCTGGATCCCCTTTGCCCTGATGAAGGGACTGTCCCTGTGCCGGAGAGAAAAGATTGATCTGATCTTTTCTTCCTCGCCACCTCCTTCTTTGCATTTAACCGGCTATCTGCTCAAAGTCCTTACTAAAACACCCTGGATAGCCGACTTCCGAGACCCATGGACCGGTTATAAGCTGGAAAACTTTCCCACTTTGTTTCATGTTTTTCTTAAAAAAAGGATGGAGAGATTAATTGTAAGTAATGCAGACAGGGTGATTACAGCTAACCCCGCCATAAAGGGAGAGTTTGAAAGACTGCATCCTTATTCTAAAAAAATCTGTCTGATAGATCAAGGATACGATGAAGAAGATTTTTTGACTTATCAATCTTTTTCATCTGAAATTTTTACCATTGGCTATCTGGGGACGTTCAGCCCGGACTGTGATCCTGAACCCTTTTTCGCCGCTCTGGGCGAGCTTATAGATCAGGGAATGATTCCAAAAGAAAAGGTAAAGTTTGTGCATGTTGGGCTTTCTGTGGGAATCGATTTAGACCAGTTGGTTGAAAAGTATAAATTGAGGGAAATAGTGGAACAAAAGGGTTATCTTTCTCATTCAGAGTCTTTGAAGCAAATGGGTAGAGCATCTCTTCTGCTTCTGGTTACCTCTGACCATCCTTTAGTCTTCCCCGCCAAAGTGTTCGAATATATTCGGCTCAAAAAGCCCATCTTGGGCATAGTTCCCCCAAAAAGTGAGATAGTCAAATTCCTGACTCAAATGAAGGTCGGAAAAGTGGTGTCACCTGAAGACAAGAAGGGAATCAAAGAAACGTTGCTTTCTTACTTCTCCAATTTTCAAAAAGGTAAACTCACTTTGGATATCCAAGAAGACGAGTTGAAGAGATTTGAGCGAAAATCTCTCACCCTTAGGTTGGCTTCTCTTTTTGATGAGGTTGTTGGGAGATAACATTAACCATAAAACAGCAACTGAACTCCTGCTTTCCGTCGGTGTTTTATGGCTGGAGCAGAGAAAGTCAATTAAAAAAGCACGTGACAGCGGATATGTCCAACGATTTCAAAGAGGCACTGCTTTACGATACGCCCTCTAACGGGAGCGTAAGATGCAACATCTGTCAGCGAAGGTGTAAGATCGAGTCAGAGAAGTTAGGATATTGCTATACCAGATTCAACAAACAGGGAAAACTTTACTCCCTTATTTACTCTAAGGTTTCCTGTTCTATGATTTCCCCCATTGAGAAAAAGCCACTCTTTCATTTCTATCCGGGAAGTTTGTGGCTATCTTTGGGGACTTTAGGATGCAACTTTCGATGCCCCGGCTGTCAAAACTGGGACATCGCTCATGCCAGGATGGATTTAAGTAAATATGAGACAGAGTACATCACTCCACAAGAATCAATCGACTTAGCCAAAAGACATAATTGCAAAGGAATCTCATGGACTTATAATGAACCCACCATCTGGTTTGAGTATACCTTAGATGGCGCAAAATTGGCTAAAGAGAATGACCTTTTGACCAATTATGTGACCAACGGTTTTATCACCCCCCAGGCTTTGGATCTGATTGGTCCTTATCTGGATGCTTTCAGAGTGGATATAAAAGGATTTTCCGATAAGTTTTATAAAAAGATCTGTCACGTCGATGATTTCAAGGGAATCTTGGAAGTGACACAGAGGGCAAAAAGTAAGTGGGGCATGTGGGTTGAAATCGTAACCAACATAATTCCCGGATATAACGACGATGAGACTCAACTGAAGGGGATTGCCTCCTGGATTAAAAATGATTTAGGAGAATTCACTCCATGGCATCTAACTCAGTTTGTTCCTCATTTAGAACTTTCTGGTATACCAGCCACTCCGGTTTCCACATTGGAAAAAGCAA
>CAYOFL010000027.1:0-35584 GCA_964403165.1 uncultured Ignavibacteria bacterium | reverse complement strand
TCCCCTTCAGGGTGTCCTTCGATCCCGAAGATCTCAGGATCGAGGGAAATCCCTTTCCTTAAAATGGAGAGGGGGACACAGGGGGAGAGGTTTTTAATTAAGATATCTGGTTTGTTTTTTTAATCCTTTTTAAGGAGGAGGGAAGCGATGAAGAAGCTAAGAGTTCTCATTTTTTGTTTCCTTTTGTTTGGATGGTTGTTTCTGAATTTGGCATCATCTGCTTTTGCAGTCACCGGTGATGTTGAGAAATCTTTTCGCTCACCCGGAGCTTGTCCTACTGGTTTAACCTTTGATGGCAAGTATCTCTGGAACTGTGATCGCAAGACGGACATGATCTATAAGATTGACGCCAAAGACGGGAAGGTAGTGGACTCGCTTTCTACACCCGGATACCGACCCATAGGCCTAACCTGGGATGGAAAGTTCTTGTGGAACGTGGATGCGTCGGAGGAAGATTATTTCATCTATCAAATTGATCCCAAAACCGGGATTGTTGTCAAAACCCTTTGGGCACCATGTGACCGACCCGAAGGACTGGCCTGGGATGGACAATACCTGTGGATAGCGGATGATAGAGAGAACAAAATTCATCAAATTAGCACAGAGGATGGAACTACGATTAACACCATTCCTTCGCCTGCGTACCATCCCTGCGGTCTGGCTTACGACGGCAAATACTTGTGGGTCTCCGATCGGATAAGCGACATGATCTATATGATCACTCCGGATAGGGGAGATGTTATTCTGTTTTTCGACGCGCCCGACGCATATGCCCGGGGTCTTGCCTGGGACGGAAAAAGTTTGTGGAATGTGGATTATCAAACTGATGAAATCTACAAGCTAAAAATACATGACAAAGAGACTCACTCCCGCACTGAGGAAAAGGAGGAAGTTTTAGAATACACTAATCAGTTCAGAAATTACGGTCCGGGTATGGTAAAGGACCTGGATATCTATTTAGCCGTGCCAGAGAATCTTCCTAATCAGGAGCTACTCTCGGAGATTGAATACTTCCCCCAGCCGACTGATTTTCTGACAGACAAATGGGGACAGAAAGTGGCGCACTACAGGTTCCAGAATCTGGAGAGCACTCAGTTCGTCTCGGTGGTGATGAAAGCTAAAGCAAAGCTTTACAAGGTTAGATACTTCATCTTTCCGGAGAAGGTGGGTGAACTGAAAGATGTTCCCAAATCAATCACAGAAAAGTTTCTGGCGGATGATACCAAATACTCCATAAATAACCCCTTTATACAACGGAGTGTCAAACAGGCGGTGGGAGTTGAAACCAATCCCTACTGGATTGCCAGGAAGATATTCAATTACGTGATCGATCACATGCAATATGAGTTGGCAGGTGGGTGGAACATTGCGCCCACCGTATTGAAAAGAGGAACCGGCTCGTGTTCTGAGTATAGCTTTGTATATATCTCCATGTGCCGGGCAGCCGGTCTGCCCGCGAGGTATGTGGGATCAGTGGTGATACGAGGTGATGATGCCTCAGCCGATGAAGTGTTCCATCGCTGGGTGGAGATTTATCTTCCCAACTACGGGTGGATTCCGGTGGACCCGTCAGGTGGTGACAGAGCCACCCCGGAAGGACAAGCAAGCGCGATTGGCAATTTGAGTAACCGCTTTCTGATCACCACCATGGGTGGAGGTGGATCAGAATACCTGGAATGGTCATACAATTCCAACGAAACATGGACCTCTCTAGGCAAATGTAAAGTCTACGCAGAGCATATCGGGGAGTGGTCGCCGTTGAAGTCAACGGAGGAAACGGATGGGTCAACGGATGGATCGGATTAAGCGGATAAAGGTCGTAGGACGGGCTGTCGAAGGCTGCCCGACAAATTTCTAAAAATCGGGAAGATAAATCAATGGAGTTGGTATTCGGAATCATCGCAGTAATTGCCTTAATTGCGACCATCTATTTTGGCATCAAAGCACTAAAGCCAAAGGTGCCGCCGGAACTACAGAAAGACATCCAGAAAATAAAGACGCAGATGGACCAAGTCACCTTATATCTCGATGGTCTTCCAGAAACCAAAGACAAAAAGAAGAAAGGTCTCTTCGAGAAGGGAATCTCGTTGATGGCAGAGTATAAGTATGAGGAGGCCATCGATTCATTTAGAGAATGTTTGAGTTTAGGGTCAGAGGGGAGTGAGAAGTCAGCGTTATTGCTCTTAATAGGAAATTGTTTTCATGCACAAAACAAATGGGATCAGGCTCTCGGTAGGTGGAAAGAGGCACTAGACGCGGCAAAAAATGCAAAAGATGAACGGAGTCAGAGCGTCGCTCTGGGAAACCTGGGGGTGGTTTATGAGCACAAAGGCGAATGGAATAAGGCAATTGAGTTTCATAATAAGAGTCTAAAGATAGATGAAAAACTTGGTGATGAACGTGGAATGGCAAAAAGTTATGGTAATTTGGGGAATGTTTATCAGCTAAAGGGCGATTGGGACAAGGCGATTCAGTTTCATAATGAGAGTTTGAAGATTGAAGAAAATATCGGAGATGAAGGTGGGATGGCAAAAACTTTTACCAATTTAGGCAGTGTTCACACGTCGAAGGGGGACTGGTACAAGGCGCGTGGGTTTTATGATAAGAGTCTAGATATTTGCAAAATGATCGGGGATGCCCATATCATGGCATCAAATTACCTTGGTCTGGGAAGTCTTTATCAGTTAAAAGGCGAATCGGATAAATCAATGGACTTTTATGAGAAAAGCCTAAGGATTGCAGAAAAGATTGGGGATGAGCATCTGATGGCACAAAGTTACATTGGGTTGGGCATTGTTTGTGGAGCGAGAGGGGAATGGGATAAGGGGATTGGGTTTCTCAATAGGAGTCTAAAGATTGAAGAAAAGATTGAAGATGAGCATGGAATGGCCCAAGCAAAGGCGAATATTGGGATTTTGTATAAAAAGCAAGGTAAGAAAGACGAGGCGAGGAAATTGCTGGAGGAAAGTTTAAAAACATTTGAGAAGATCGGAGATAGACCGAATGCAGAGATTGTAAGGGGGCATTTGGAGGATTTGTAGGGAGAGCGGTCAACAGATTGAGCGGATTAAGCGGATTCATGTAGCGAAAGGTTTAGCTTTCCAAAGCAATTTTTCTATCATCTTTGTGGTGAAAGAGAAAGAGCGAGGGTTAATGGAAGCCCAAGAGTAATGGGCTTCCCATGCATTTATGGTGATCGAAGTGCAATCAACCACAAGAGCTTTTGAACATGACTCAAAACCACACAAAAATTTTTGAAAAAGAGACGTCAGAAAGGTCAGAAACGTCAGAAAGGTCAGAAACGCCAGTGCTGATCATCGAAATATCAACCACTTACGAAAAAAAGACACAACTTTGATTTTAACCAAGAAACGTCAGAAACGTCAGATAGTTCAGATACTTCAGTGCTCACCATCTCTTGTGATGTTTCGGCAATAGTCTCCTGTTTTTTGTTGATTTTTTGATTTTTCTGCCGTATTATTTTCTGGGTTCACTATGAACTGTGAACCAAGAACTATGAACCGCCCAGACGGGCGGTCGTCTGACCGAATTTCCCGGGGGCGACTTGGTTTCGACGGAGGTAGTTGGAAAAGATAAGCGTGCCGAGGTGCCCAGTTTCCTCGTTAATCCAGTTGGGATACAAATTTAAGTGCAGACTATTCATGTGCACTGGCTGCCTAATAAAAGGTAGCTCGTCTGCTCCGAGCTTGCTTGTTGGCCCGGAAACAGGCGTCGACTCAAACAAGCTGGTCTGATCTTTGGCTCAGGGAGACCAGACGAGATTCAACTGAGATAGCGGAGGTCAAAACCTGCTGGTTGGTGTTGTCTTCTGCGAAGTAAGAATAAATCAGCTACGCACGTAGAAAGTCTTTATCTTTTGCCTTCGGACGGGGGTTCGATTCCCCCCGCCTCCATTAGAAATTCTTACGAGCGTAGCGAGTTAGAATTTCTTATCCTGAGGAGCGAAGCGACGAAGGATTAGTCCTTATTGAAATGAGTTGGTACTTTTACATCCTAAGATGCGCAGATAGCTCCTTCTATTCCGGAATAACGAATAACCTCGAAGAGCGTTTAAAGGAACACAACACTAGAGTGGGGGCAAAATATACAAAGACAAGATTACCAGTTAAGCTAATATATTCTGAAGAGTTTCCAGATAAGTCCTCCGCCTGTAAGCGTGAAATTGAAGTAAAAGGATGGCGCAGGGAAAAGAAAGAAGCATTGGTCGGGGGTTTCCTTCACATTCGTTCAGGACAAGTCCTTCGCTATCGCTCAGGATAAACTTTTCCCGCGCCTAAGCTGGAAGTCATTATTGTTTCCTAAGAAATGAGATGGTATTTCTATATTTTAAGGTGTGCTGACAATTCCTTCTATTGCGGAATTACGAATAATCTGAGAGAGAGATTGAGCGAGCATAATAACGGAAAAGGAGCGAAGTACACGAAGACAAGATTACCAGTGAAGTTGATTTATTTTGAGGAACTTCCTGACAAGTCCTCCGCCTGCAAGCGTGAAATAGAAGTAAAAGGGTGGGGGGGAGAAAAAAAACAAAAGCTTGTAGCTGATTTTGACCAAGTTTGCTTGCAATAAGTGTTTTGCTAAAGCTTTGTTTGAACCTTCCTATCTTTACTTTTCCTCTTATTCAATGCTTTTCACGTAACCGTGCGTGAGTTTCCTTTACTCTTTCGCTTCAGTCGATGAGTAAGTATTTTCCCCAACAGATAAAACTTTCCTTTCGTTTTCTTTTCGGATTCGCTTAAAGATCAGGTATTGGAGTGGGTTCAGCAATTGACGTCTTTGCCGATAAAGAAAATTGAGCACTTTTTGAACAGAAAGTCTTTGACTTAGAAGAGACACAAAGTTTTTGTGCATGGAAACTGTTTGATTTTGTTCAGTTCTAAACGAAAGTGGTGCGAAACTAAGATGGATATTTATCGATATTTAAAGCCAGAGCTGATCAAGCTGGAGATGGAGACTGATATTGAATGCGACCCCGACTCCCAGCTTCATCCGGACAAACTGCTCTGGATAAGAAAAGAGGCGATTCTTTCAGAGCTGGTGGACCTTCTGGAAAGGTCGGGAAGGGTGGGTAATAAAAGAAAGTTTTTAATCGATTTTTTAAATCGGGAGAAAAAGGCGAGCACCGGAATTGGGCACGGTATAGCGGTTCCTCACATTAGGACCATGCAAGCCAAGCAGTTCATCATGGGCTTTGCCCGATCCAGTAAAGGATATGATTTTGATTCTTTGGACAACGGTTTGGTCCATCTTTTTTTCGTAATGGCGGCTCCACCCTATGATGATACAATATATTTAAAAGCCTTCAAAGCTTTAGCCGAAATCCTTCGTTTTGATTACTTTCGAGAAGAACTCCTGAACGCCTCATCTGAATATGAAATAATCCGCGCAATCAAGAGAATGGAATAGATTTGGCTCATGTATTTTTATTATATCAGCTTTAATTCCTTCCATTAAGAAAAAAGGAACGCATTTATTTATCATGTCAGTAATTTACCCATCATTTGAGCCTCCATGACTTGCTGAACAAATTTTATTCCTCCACTTTTTCAAACTCTTCTTGATCCGCTCCACACTCGGGACACGTCCAGTCATCAGGGAGTTCTTCGAACGGGGTGTCCGGTTCGACGTCGTTATCCGGATCACCCAGCTCAGGATCGTAAATGTAGCCACAGACTAAACATTCCCATTTTTCCATCTATTACCTCCTTTTGATCGGTCCAATCTGCCGCTATGCAAATTCCTGAAGTTTCTACACCAGTCAAAAGCGTATTGTCAACCTATTTGTTAAAAACTTTGTCTAAATCAGACATATATTCATGGTTTTTCATATTCCAGATACCTGAAATTGGGTCGGCATAATTCTAATCACCTCCTTTTATTTTGTCAAGAGATTTTTATGTGTTCTTTCTCTACTGTTTGTATTATGAATCTATAACACCCAAAAAACTTTTGACATTCTCTCTTCGGAAGAATATATTGGGAAACAAGATGAATCGTCAGATGCGGCATTGTCCTTAAAAAATGGAGTTTTAGTAAATATGAAATTCGTTGAAAAACTTCTAAACATTTCTCGAAAGAATAATTCATTAGTTTGCGTGGGGCTGGATATAGACTTAGAGAAGATCCCCAAACACCTCCTTGAGGAAAAGGACCCTATCTTTGCCTTCAATCAGAGGATTATAGATTCGACCTCCGATCTGGTATGTGCCTACAAACCCAATATGGCTTTTTATGAAGCTTTTGGTTCTGTAGGCTGGGATGCTCTGAAGAAGACTTGTGAGTATATTCCACAGGAAATACCCCTAATCATAGATGCCAAAAGAGGGGATATCGGAAATACAGCCAAGATGTATGCCAAGGCATTTTTTGAAGGATTGAAGGCGGATGCAGTAACGGTTAATCCTTATATGGGGAAGGATGCCCTCTCACCATTCTTAGAATATGAAGATAAGTGTGCTTTCGTGCTTTGCTTAACCTCAAATGAAGGGGCTAAGGATTTCCAGGCTCGCATAATAGAGGGAAAGCCATTGTATGAAATTGTGGCTGAAAAGGTCTTAAGCTGGAATGAAAAAAACAATTGTGGTTTAGTAGTGGGGGCAACCCATCCAGAGCAATTGAAAAGAATCAGAAACATCGCCTCCTCATTACCGGTTCTGATTCCAGGCATTGGGGCGCAGGCCGGGGACATAGAATCGACTGTTAAATTTGGCACAGATAAAAAAGGTGAGCTGGCGATAATAAACTCTTCCCGTGCCATTCTTTATGCTTCCTCTGAAAAAGATTTTGCCCAGGCGGCGAGGAATGAAGCCCTGCGGTTGAGGGATTTGATTAATCTTTATCGCAAGAGGTGAGAATAGTTACCTGTAGTTGCTCGATTTATCAAGCATGTGGGGGAGGACTATTTGTAGGTCATGTCCCGCCAGAGGCGGGACTGTCCGACATTTTTTCTGTCCGAAACCCCACCAAAGGCGGGGATTTCGGACCTACGAATAGGGCAATGATTTAAAAGATATGCGAGATGGATTTGAAAAAAGAGAAAGAAATCTTTAGATTTCTTCTTTGGGTTGAAAATCTTCAAGCTTTTTGGCTAATCTCTTGAAGGTGTATTCAAACAAAACAAAGATGCTTTTGTTCTGATCTGTTTTTACAAAATAGCGGTTATCTTCTTTCCTTTTCTGGGTGGCAAAAAGCGTCTCCTCATGGCCATCCAGAAAAGTGAGCTTGAGCATAAATTGTGGTTTTTTGAAATCTATTTCTTCGATTTCCGGCTTTCTGGCAAACTCGTCCGCTTTCATATCTGCTAATGTTCTGAGGTAATCTTCTGTTTTCTTGCTGTCCGCTTGAAAGCTTTCCTGATAAGGATACAGGCTTAACTGCCACAGGGTGTCTTCTCTGGTTAATTTGAATTCTTCTTTACCCCTGCTTAGTTTGATCTCTCTTAAGTGTTTTGGATCAAAGGTGAAAATGCCACGGTCCCTCCATTGATCGATCTTACGCTTGACCATGCGGATAAAATGCCGCCTGACCAGATACACGTCATCTGAGTTTGTCTTCCTTAAATATGCGTGCAGGCGATCGCTGGACATCTTTCCTATCACCACGGATGCCAGTTGATTCTCTCCTCTAAAGAAGTCTAATCTGGTGCCGGTTAAGGTATCCACCTGAAAAACGAATTGCTTTTCCCTGTTGGAAGAAATCTTCTCCCCCACCTCCAGATGGCTGAAAACGCTTAACAGTTGACCTATGGTGTTGTTATCAGCTCTGAATGAATCAGGTTCGAGCATGTACCATTGTTGGTTGGTTTTCTGAAAAATCAGTTTGGTGCCAAATTTTCCGAATTCGATTCTGTTTACCTGTGCGCTGTCCAGCTTGAGAAAATTCTCCACCTTTCCCGGCGAAAAGGTCTTCTTCTCCTTTTGGATTAACAGAAGATAGATTATCACAAAGACCAAAAGGATTCCTAAAAGAAAATAGAGTGGCTTTTTCATATGCAGAAAGGATTACAAAGATAGATTTTTCTCATTTCACCTGCCTTCTTATCTGCCACCTGACCACGCCAAATAAGATGACCAGAAAAGGTAGACCGAAAGTATTTCCGTATTTGATCAGTTTTCTTGCTCCGGGTGATATCTCCTTGAGCGGTCGGGTGGTCACCTGCTTGGAGCGGATGGCTATCAAAGCCTCATCTTGAGAGAGCCAGTCCACCATGTTCAAGAAGAACGTTAGATTATCCGTTCCTGTTATGTTCTGATCGGTTACAAAGTCAGCATCTCCCACTATCACCAATCGGGTCTCCGGGCTCTGAGTCATGATAGAGTCAACAAAGCCAATCTCTGCTTCAAGTTCGGATTTATCCATATCCGAGAAATAGCTTTTAAAACTTCCCTGAAGTGTTGCCGCCAAGATTAGAGCGTTTTCGGAGAAGTCTTCTTGGGCGAATTTTTTGTATGGATTTACATCGAAGGGAGCAACCTGGGTTCCGCTCCGATTTGAGGATCGAACTATGGGACAGAATCGAAGACCTTTGGCTGAAGTTGAGCTTAAGTCAAGTGAGCTGACGAAGTTGAAGCTTAACGTCCCTAAGTCCTTGACGATCAGGCTGTTTTCATCAAAATCTGTAGAAATGGGGAAGAAGGGATAGTTTATGATATTTTGGACGGTGAAAGCTCCGCGCTGTTGGGTGACCCCGATTCGCTTGCACTGCAAATCTATCACCAGATCGTGGTTGATCTTGATTCCATAATTACCTAAGAATTCCTCCAGCCCCAGATCTTGTCTTTGGGCCACTGCCTGCTGGAGATCAACATCTATATGGTTTAGCAAAAATGCCAGCTTACCGCCTCTCATCAGGAACTGATCGATGCCATATTTTTCCCACTCGGAGAATTTCTTTTTGGGTCCCAAGATAATCAACACACTGACATCCTTTGGGATTGGGTCTCCCTCATCCAGATTTATTCTTTTGACTCGATAATGCCGGCTGAGTGCTTGGTTTAGATAGGTAAGCTCGCTATACAGATCTGGCCCATCCTTGCCCACCAGGAATCCTATGGAAGGGAGAATCCTGGCAGATAGTCTCTTTATGGTGCTGGTGAGCTCATATTCTAAGCCGGAGATGTTTTGCAGGACCGGGATCACCTCTTTTCTGTCCTCAAACAGAAGCACCAGCCCCATATAAACCTTCTTTATCTCGATCTTATCATCCTCCAACGCATTCACCTGAAGGGGAGGAATGCCATATCCTTGTGCCTCCAGTTCCTTCTCTTCGTCTGTGGGATCGATCATCTCCAGCTTTAACTTTCCTCCGGCATAAGCCTGGTATTCCTCCAACTGATCTTTCAGATATCGGACATAGCTGTTGTAAGGAGGAGGAAGATCTTTGGTGAAGTACATCTTCACTATAAGCCGATCGTTCAAATTGCGCACGACGTTCTTGCTGGCTTTAGACAGGCTGAAGACTTTTCCTTCGGTGAGATCCAGACGGGCAAACAGATTTACCGAGATAAGATTTAGCACCAAAAGTATAGCCAGGATCAAAAAGAGCGTGGCGGCAGATCTAACGCCATATCGGAATTTTTCCCTCATACTTGAGACTACCTCCACTTCCGGCTTTCTAAAGCCCTGACTGCCAGAAACAGAAAGAAAAAGATAAGTGATAGATAATAAATCACATCCCGGGAATCTATCACTCCCCGGGAGATGTTGGAAAAGTGATAATCGACGCTGAGATACTCGAAAAAAGAGGCTAAGAAGCCGGGTACAAATACCAGAACCTTATCCAGCATATATAAGGCGAAGATGATGACAAAGCTGGTGATAAATGCCACTATTTGATTCTGAGTCAGGCTGGAGGTGAATACACCTATAGAAAGATATGTGGCTCCTAAAAAGATCAGACCGATGTAACCTGCCACTACCGAACCAGAATCAAGATTACCTAATCCGAATAGGGTAAACGTATAAACCAAAGTTAAAATCACAGCTACAAAGATAAGGATCAATCCAGCCAGAAACTTTCCCAAGATAATCTCATAATCCTTCACCGGCAGGGTGAGAAGAATTTCAATGGTGCCGCTTCTTTTTTCCTCACAGATCAAACGCATGGTTACGGCTGGTATGAAGAACATGAAGATGAAGGGGATGGTGTTAAACAGATTTCGCAACGAAGCCTGGTTTACCAGGAATAAATTACTGAAGAAAAACCAGCCGGAGATCAAAAGGAAGATGGTAATCACTATATAGGCGATGGGGGAATCAAAGAAACTTCTAAGTTCTTTTTTACAGAAAACGGCTATGTGGTTTGACATAACGTTTCACCTTAAGAGGTGGTCAACTCTCGGAAAACGTCCTCTAAGCTTGCCTGCTGTTTTCTCATCTCCAGAAGGACCCAGTTATTCTCCACGATCAAACGGAAAAGTTTTTCCCGCAAATCCACTCCCCTGGCACACTCGACGGTGAACTTCTTCAAGCCATCTCCGTTTGAGGCAATCTCTTCTACCTTTTCCACATTTTCTAAATTTTTAAGTTTGGTTTCCACGTCGTCGGCCGGCGCCTTCAGTTCGATATAGATTTGCTCTTTTCCTTGAAAGCTGGACTGCAATTCTGCCGGGGAACCATCTGCCACTATCTTGCCCTCATTTATGATCAGCACCCTTCCGCAGGTGGCTTCAACTTCCGGGAGGATGTGGGTGCACAAAATAACCGTCTTCTCCTTACCCAACTCCTTGATTAAGTTTCTGATTTCGACTATCTGATTGGGATCGAGTCCGCTGGTGGGTTCGTCTAAGATGAGAATCTCGGGATCATGCACCATAGCCTGTGCCAGACCCACCCTCTGCCTGAATCCCTTGGAAAGCTCGCCGATGTTTCTGTGCATGACCGGGCCTAAGCCGCAAATATCGATTATCTCTTTGGTTCTCGGGCTCCACCTGTCTTTAGCTATTTTCCTGATGCCCATGATAAAATGGAGGTAATCTAAAACATTCATCTCTGAATAAAGGGGAGCATTTTCGGGAAGGTATCCGATTTTCTTTCTGATCTCCAGGGAGTGTTCAAACACACTCAACCCATCCACCTCCACCCACCCTGAAGTGGGAAGCAAAAAGCAGGTGATGATTCTGACCGTGGTGGTCTTTCCCGCACCGTTGGGTCCCAAAAATCCTAAGATGTCGCCGGTGTGGACGTCAAAGGTGACGTCATCCACCGCCTTCAATTCACCATATTTTTTGGTCAGGTTCTTTACTCTAATCATCTCAACACCAAAAGAGCATTGTTATAAAATACGATATTTCCCTTAATCTGGTGAGTATCTATATAACAAATTTTTGATATATGTCAATCCGGAAATTTACAGAGGCATAGATACCAATTGCAAACAACTAACACTAAATTTCTAACAAGCACCTATCAAGGGTATATTTGAATTTTCTTATCTGAAGAAGTCTATACCTTATAATGAGAAAAACACCCACTCCCAGAAGAAAAATGATCAGAGGGGGACCCCAAACGTAACTGTCAACTTTATCCAGAACGGCGATTAGTTCTTCCATAGCGATTGAGTCGAGTTAAACAAAAAAAGAGGGAATTGTCAAGGAGAAAGGGGAGCCTCCTTTGGATTTTGAGTTGCGAGAAAACAAAACGTCCCGAGAGGATAACAATATCCCCTCGGGACGTAAAAACTATTTAACTTCCACCATAGTGGTTAGTTCAAGTAAGAAAACAAAAAAGCAAAAACGCCATGGACTGATGCTTACCGGTGCCAATGTCCTTTTTTCCACACCCAGCCGCGGGGTGTTTTCTTCCAATGTCCTTTAACCCAAACTCCTTTAGCTTTCTTTTCCCAATGACCGGGGACCCATACGTATTGTCCACCAGACCATTTCCAGTGTCCCGACACCCAAACCGCCTTCGGACCCGGAGGTGGAGGCTTGATCTCCTCTTTAAGCGGTGGGGGTGGTTTGGGAACATAAACGGTGGTGCCGCAACTGGATAGGAAAGCTACTAAAATGATGATACTCAAAAGCGCCAAAAGGAATTTTTTCACGTCCCCCTCCTTTTTTGTTTTGAGCCTTATGTATGTTCTTTTAGCTTATTTTCGACTCCTAAATATTCTTCTTTAGCTGTAGGGGCAATTCATGAATTGCCCCTACAAGATACATCACCAAAAGAACGTATCCCGAATATGACACCTGAGTGTGTATGTGTCGAGTTCTTCTTGAAGAATTTTTCCCTATGATTCGTAGGGCAGGCATCCTTGCCTGCCGAATTTATGCAGGGCGGGTCATGCCATAGGCAGATCTCGCCAGAGGTATGAACCGTGTGGTTCATACCAGAGGCGGGAGAGCCCCGCCTACGAATATGTATTCAAGAATTGCGGACGGCATAAATGCCGTCCCTACGTGCTCGACAAATCAAGCAACTATCTCTGAAAAGCTACCGTGTCAAGAACTATTTTGAGCTTTAGCTCCACCCTTCTTTTCTTTGAGGCAACTCTCCCCTATCAAACAGGAAAAGAAAAGCTGGGAAAGCTCACTTCAGCAAAAGTTTTTCCATCTGATCTACCAGGTCGGCAAAAAGCTCTATGGTTGCATTTACCGGCTCCGGTGAGGTCATGTCAACGCCTGCTTTTTTGAGAAGTTCTATAGGATAGTCAGATTCGCCTGCCTTTAGAAGCTCGATATATAGCTTCAAAGCTTTTTTGTCGCCGGCTAAGATTTTTTGGGAGAAGGCGGAAGCGGCGGCAAGACTGGTGGCGTATTGGTATACATAGAAGTTTCTGTAAAAATGCGAAATTCGCAGACACGAAAGATCGTCCAGAGAATCCACCACCAGTTCCGGTCCGTGATATTTTTTATATATTTCCCGATAGATCTTCCTCAAAGACTTAGCAGAGAGGGCTTCTCCGGCTTCGGCTCTTTCGTGAGCTTCCTTTTCGAATTCGGCAAACATTACCTGGGTGTAGAAAGTCCCCTGTATCATCTCGATGTAATAATTGAGCAGATAAAGTTCTTGAGCTTTATCCTGGACGTTTTTGAGCAGATAGTCCATCAGAAGCATCTCGTTGGTTATTGCGGCTACCTCCGCTACAAATATGGAATGCCCGGAATAGATATATGGTTGTTCCAGGCTGGAATAGAGTCGGTGCATGTTGTGTCCCATTTCATGTACCACGGTAAAGACATTATCTAAAGTGTTGTTGTAATTTAGAAGCATATAAGGGTGAGTGGAATAGGCGCCCCAGGAATAAGCGCCGCTGCCTTTACCTTCAGTCTCATACACATCCACCCATCCTGAATTGAAACCATCCTTCAACTCATCGACATACTTTTTGCCCATAGGCTTCACAGCTTTCAGGACGATATTTACTGCCGAGTCGTAGGGAATCTCCATTTTTGCCTCCGGCACCAGAGGAACCCACAGGTCGTATTTGTGCAATTCGTCCAATTCCATTACCTTTTTCCGCAGGCTGACATATTGATGAACCGGCTTTAGATTTTCATTCACCGTGTTAACCAAAGTGTTAAACACGTCCACAGGAATATTGTCTTTGTGTACCGCAGCTTCAAGACAGGAGTTGTAATTTCGAGCTTTGGCGAAAAATACGTCTTTCCTGATGCTTCCGGCCAAGGTGGCGCCCAGCGTGTTCAGATAACCCAGGTAAGCCGAACTATATGCATCCATGGCATCTTTTCTCACCCGGCGGTCGGTAGATTCTAAGAATTTAGAATACCTCTGCCTGGTGAGTTGAACCTCGTTTCCTTCCTCGTCTATGATGGAAGGGAATTTGATATCAGCATCGTCCATCATGGTGAATACAGTTCGGGGAATGCGAGCTATGTTTCCAGCCTGCGCCAGAAGTTCTTCCTCCGGAGCAGAGAGAGTGTACGCTCTTTTTCTTATGATGTTATCAACATAATGGCCATATAGCGTCAGTCCTTTTTCCTGTTTCATCAAATCGTCTAAGGTGCTTGGGGGAATGTTTAGAATCTCCGGATCGATGAAGGAGAACGCCTGTCTGACCTTGCTCAAGAAGCTGGCGGTACGGTCGGATAGCTCTTGGTATTTGGAAACGCGCGTGTCTTCATCCATCTTCATGTAGGCATACACATACATCGGCTCGAAGATAATCCAGATGCTGTCCTGCATAACAAGACAATCTGTAAGGGTCTTTCCAGACTCGGCCAGATGTCCTTTGAACTTTTCCATCTCAGGCAGAAGAGCCTCCACTCGGGAGAAATCATATTCCCAAAGAGAATCTGTAGGATAGATGTCCTCCAGTCTCCACTTGTATTTATCAGGTATCTCCGAACGCTGGGGAATTTTTTTAACCTGGGATTGACCCAGTGCAGAACCAAAAACAAAAACAACTAAAACCGATGCCCACAGCAAAACCTTACATGCCTTCTTCATCCTTTCCTCCTCAAGTTGAGGTTATAGTTCAAAACCGGAATCTTATTATACAGGCATTTAAGCAAAAGAGCAAGAGAAAAACCTGCAATTTAAAGAAGGGAGTCCAGAACCTAACTTAAGTTAGGTTCTGGACGATATAATCTCACCCCTCTCTCCATTCTATGGCGAAAAAGAATAAGGGGGTGAGGTTATAGCTGGACTTTATGCTTGCCAGTATGACTAACAGATTATAAATTGTCAGGTAAGAGCGAGATCAAGAAATAAAGGGATTAAAAGATTAGGAAAAGTGAGGTGGATATGTTAGCCATGATCTTAAATGAACCTGAGGCGATCGAGAAAAACCCTCTTCAGTTGAGGGAGATCGATAAACCAAAAATCAAATCAGAAGAAATATTAGTTAAGATCAAAGTGTGTGGAATCTGCCATACTGATCTGCACACGGTTGAAGGAGAGCTTGAGCTTTCCAAAAAGCCTCTGGTGCCCGGACATCAGGTGGTGGGAGTGGTTGAAGAAACAGGTGAAAAAGTTGCTCGTTTCAAGAAAGGTGATCAGGTGGGGATGGCTTGGCTTTATTCCACATGCGGAAAATGCAAGTATTGTCTGGAAGGAAATGAGAATCTATGTAAGAACGCTTTCTTCACTGGTTATCATGTGGATGGAGGATATGCACAATACACTGTTATATCTCAGGATTTTGCCTATCGGATTCCAGAAGGATTTTCCGATGAGCAAGCCGCACCTTTACTTTGTGCAGGGATCATCGGTTATCGGGCTTTGAGGTTGAGTGAGATAAACCCCAAAGGAAGACTTGGACTATATGGATTTGGCGCCTCGGCTCATGTAGCCATACAGGTGGCGATACACTGGGGATGCGAGGTCTTTGTATTCACCCGAAGCCAGGAGCACCAGAGGCTTGCAGAGAATCTGGGGGCAGTCTGGACCGGGCAGGCAAAGGATAAAGCGCCCCAAAAGATGGATTCCGCCATAATCTTTGCGCCGGCAGGAGAGCTGGTGCTGGATGCCCTAAATGCTCTGGACAAGGGCGGAACCTTGGCTTTGGCAGGGATCTATATGACCCCAATTCCCCAGATGGACTATATGAAATACCTTTACCATGAGCGAACCGTTCGAAGCGTGGCAAACAGTACCAGGAAAGATGGTGAAGAGCTTCTTAAGCTTGCTGCAGAAATTCCTATCCGCACGAAGACGACCATCTTCCCGTTGAAAGATGCAAACAAAGCACTTCAATTGCTCAAACAGAGTAAAATAGACGGTGCCGGAGTTCTGGAGATTCCGCAAGCTTAGCCCTGAGGGAGTGGAACTAATTTCCTGTGCTCAAGGCGGATGTTCTTCCCCAGCCGGGCAGGCAGATGCCCCGGCATACGCCCCCGTCTGGGCGTCCGTGCATGGTTGGCAGGCTTCACCCACCGTTGGCTTCCCGTTGGTGAAGAACACCAACGGGAAGCAGAGATTTGAAAGCCCAATAAATTGGGCAACTACTGAGAGAACAGGGGCAAGAGTCATGGGGCAAGGGTCAAGGCTAAAATCCAAATAGATGAGACAGATTTCACTTCAGCAGAACCATTCTAATAGTCTCACATCTTGTGCTGGTCTGAAGTTTGCAAAAATATATTCCGCTGGCGACCTTTTTGCCACTTGAGTTTTTTCCATCCCAGGTTATCTTTTTCCATCCTCTGGTTTGAAAACCGTCCACAAGCTCTCTTACTTTCTCGCCTCTCAGATTGTAAATGATGAGCTTAACCTCTGCATCCGTAGGTAAGAAATAGCTGATGTTGGTTACAGGATTGAACGGGTTGGGGTAATTAGGAAAAAGCTGGAAAGTTTGAGGAATATTTTGTTCAGAGAACTCATCCACCTGGGTGACTCCAGCAAAATTTATCTTGAAGGTATCTGCGTTAAGAGGTAAAAAACAATATTGAAATGAGGCTGAATCTCGAAAGACACAATAATCTCCCCAGGGCAGGCCGACAAACTCATAATTGCCGGATAAATCGGTAAAGGTGCTGTCATCTTTATCGCCTGAAAGATAAACCACTGCGTTTTCCAGAGGAGTGGTCTGATCGGTCACCTTTCCCCTGATACTGTTCAGGGTGAGGTTCTTATAATAGTGGAGACCTCCTTTAGATTCCCCCACAAACAGATCCAGATCACCATCTAAGTCAAAGTCACAGAGAACCGGGGAACTTCGCTCTCCCACATCAATGGAATCGAAAGAATCAGGGATGAGAAGAAAAGAGAAAGCCGAGGGGGTGCCATCGTTTAGATAAAAGCTTATTTCCCCCTCTTTATTTCCCACCAGCAGGTCAAAATCACCATCTGAATCCAGATCACCAAATGAGGGAACACTATACCATCCCACGTCAATCGACTCGAAATTTTCCGAAACCGGAGTCCAGAAAGGCATCTGGGACATGCCGTCATTTCGATAGAAAAAAATCTTTCCGTATTTCTGTCCCACAAACATATCCAAATCGGCATCCCCATCGATGTCCACAAAAGCGGGAGAGGCATATCCTCCTACGTCAATGAAATTGTATTCGTCGGGGATCAAATCCCAGAAGGCAGATTCGGCTGTTCCAATGTTTTCATAGAAATCGATGGTACCGTCTTTTTTTCCTATAAACAAATCTGAATCACCGTCTGTGTCTATGTCGACAAATGTGGGGGAGGAATAATTATCCGCATGGATGGCAAAATAATTCTCAGTGATTATGCTTAAGGAGGGTATGGGAACCGTTTGCTCGTTCTGATAAAAGTTGATATTGCCTTCAAACTCTCCCACAAAAAGATCTAAATCGCCATCATCATCTATGTCCACCAGAGCGGGTGCTGAGTATGCTCCCAGATCAAAGAAAATATGATTTTCGGTGATGAGTGTCCAGGATGGAAGATAAATGGTGCCATCATTTCTATAGAAGAAGATTTTCCCCTCATCCTGCCCAATGAAAAGATCGAAATCAGAATCACCATCAATATCTACAAAGACAGGACAGCTCCGTTTTCCCACATCTATGGAATTGTAATTAGTTGTGATTTGATCCCACTGAGGGAGAGTGTCACCTCCGGTATTTCTGTAGAAATTGAGATTACCATATTCCTCTCCTACAAACAGATCAAGGTCTCCGTCCGCGTCCAGATCCACGAAAGCAGGTGTGCTTTGTGCTCCCACATCGATTGAGTCGTAGTTTTCGGAGACAAGGTTCCATGAAGGGGTTTTTTGGGTTCCCACGTTACGATAAAAACTGAGTGTTCCATCTTGCTTCCCTAAAAAGAGGTCTAAATCTGAGTCAGCGTCTATGTCCACAAAGACCGGGGCACTTTCTGAGCCCACATCAATGGAATCGTAGAAGTCGGTAATTTGAATCCAGATGGGCGAATTTATGTTCCCGTCGTTTCTGAAAAAGCAGATTCTTCCTTCTTGATTGCCCACAAACAGATCTAAGTCGCCATCATCATCCATATCTGCAAAAGCGGGATAGCTTCTTTCCCCAATGGTCGAATCGTAAAAATCTGACACGAAATCCCAACCAGGATTTTGAAGGGTACCTATGTTACGAAAAAAGCGAATGCTTCCATCTTCGTCTCCAATAAACATATCCAGATCGCCATCTGCATCGATGTCCACCAAGCTGGGTTTGGAAAATCCCATCCCACCAGCAAAGGCGCAATCTATAGCTTGCCCCTCCACCTTAGCCTTCAATTCCTTTCTCCATCTTATCTCTGTGGCAAAAGACAGAGAGCAGAGTAGCAACCAAACCGTAAGTAGAACCCCACATATACATTTTATGTGTTTCTTAGAGGAAGTATGAAGACAGGAATAGTTTAACATCCGATGCCAGAATTAAACTCATTTTCATTTTTGATTCATTTGCCCAAATTTATCTCCGCTCTTTTGTGTTGTCAAGACAATTTGCTGGAGGTTTTCTTATTCTTAGCAAAAATCCCAGCCACTTGGTCGAGAAGATCCGCATTTAAAAGCAGGGGTAAACCTTTCATGAACCCAATTTTTCCTCAAAAAAGTAGGAAAAACTGAAGTTCTCATTTTGAAAACATGCCACCTCAGCACTTAACTCTTTGTTGCATAAAAGGTTATGGGAAACTATGTCAAATTGAGAAAAATCGCTTTTTTAAGGAAACTTTAAGGTTTCCCTTAACCCCTCAAGGTTATCTTGGGTTCGGAAAAAGAAAAGAAACCAGGATGAGATTTCCCCTTCCTCTCATACTGGCTCTGGGTGGAGCTGGTGGCGTCCCGCCGTTGGCGGGACGCCCCTGGTTAAAAGAAAATAGGATGGGAAAGGTGAAAAGAGAAAAAATAAAAAATATGGAGGTGCTTGTGAGAGAAAAAATGCAATGGTGGGGCTTTTTGGAACTGTTGAACTTTAATCCAGAACCTGGAGGTGTTAATATGAACTCCGATAATTTGAAACCAAAATCTGCTAACGTTAACCCAAAATCCAAAACCACTTTCAAGAAAGGAAGGAAAGCCATGAAAACAAGATTCTCTATTCTGGCGATTCTCTTTGCGGCAGTTTGCATGCTTTCATTCTCATCAGCGGAAGGCACGCCTTCTGGTCAGCCTTACGCTTGCGAGGAGGACTTGATCGAAGTGATGTTCGCACAGGATTCTGAAGTGCGTCTCCGCGGAGGTGCACTGGTTGATTTAAAAACAGACGCCTTAACCGGCGTGAATGAAGTGCTGGCAAAAGCTGTTTCGGTTGAATGGTACCGAATCTGTGATGTGCCAGAGGAACGACTGAACCAGATCCAGTCTCGGGGTGAAGCCAATACAGGCAAGCCTCTTTACAATCTAAATAACATCTACCGTCTGCGCATTAGCAAAGATAAAGATATGGATGTCTGGGAAGTGAGCAGAGAACTGGAAGCGCTTCCTGGTGTCATGCTTGCCCGACCTGTGCCCAAACCCATGCCTCTTCCCTGGCCGGGCTATTACGAACCTCAGCAGGGTTACTTAGATCCGGCGAGTTCCACTCCCACAGGAATTGACGCAAAATATGCCTGGGGCTGGTGGCCAGGTGGTGATGGCGCTGGAGTGACAATATGCGATCTGGAATATAGCTGGAATTACAATCATGGGGACCTGACCAAGGCACCCGGATCCCAGATCAATTCTAACGTAGTCGATCCCTTCGGCGATAACAATCACGGCACTGCCGTTATCGGAGAGTTAGTTTCTGACAAAGCTGCTTGGGGAACCACAGGCATTTGCTACAATGCGAATCTGAAAACCTGCGGCACCTATTACGGTAGTCCCACTCCAAGCTGGAATGTTCCAGGTGCGATGGCTGTGGCGATTACCAAACTGTCTGCCGGGGACGTGATACTCCTGGAACAGCAATGGGACTATAACGGTTCTAACGGCTTCGTCCCCATCGAGTGGTGGCTCGACTACTCCCCCAACCCTCAGTCATACAACGGAGTTTATGCCGCCATTGAGAATGCCATCGCCAACGGCATTAATGTGGTGCAGGCGGGTGGAAATGGTAATCTGGACACCGATCTGCTCACCTGGTATGGCAATTCAGGAGCAATAATCGTGGGTGCCGGAGGGGCATACCCTGGAGGCACCTGGACCGAAGGAGACCTCCAGAGACTCTCCTTCTCCAGCTATGGGTCCAGGTTTGATCTTCAAGGCTGGGGTGAGGACGTGGTCTCAACTGGATATGGGGATCTCTGGTGGGCCGATGGGGTCAACTATTACTACACCAGCATATTTTCCGGCACCTCCAGCGCAGCTCCTATAGTCGCAGGGGCGGTAGCGTGCTGTGTCGGGTACTGGAAACAATACATTTCACCCTCCCTGCCATCCCCTGAATACATCCGGAATGTTTTGATCAGCACCGGCACACCTCAGATCACTCCGCCCGCAGGGCACATTGGTCCCCGACCGGACTTGCTGGCGGCGTTTGTTGTTTTTTACTCAGCCTACTATTGGACTGATGCCACGGCTTCGCCTATAGACGCTATGGGAGGTTACGGCACAGCCTGGGGCGACTACGACAACGACGGCGACCTCGATCTCTATGTGTCGAGCTACAATTTTGGCAGTTTCCTGTACCGAAATGACGGCGGAGGGGTCTTTACTAGCCCCTTCACTAGCACCACTCCCCCAAACGACAATTTTGACGGGACGGGCGTAGCCTGGGGAGACTACGATAATGATGGTGATCTCGATCTCTACCTGGCTCAGGCTAACGGTCAGGCGAATAAGCTTTTCCGGAACAATGGCGATGGAACCTTTGCTGATGTGACCAGCGGACCCTTGGGTGATCCAGGAACCAGCTATGGGGTTGCCTGGGGTGATTATGACAATGATGGCGACATCGATCTCTACATCGCCAACTTTGGTAGTGCCAACAAGCTACTCCGAAACGATGGTGTTTCGGGCTTCACTGACGTCACCGGTGGAACGCCTCTCGGAGACGTTGGAAGCGGGTGTGGCGTTGCCTGGGGTGACTACGACAACGATGGGGACTTAGATCTCTACCTTTCCAATTTTAATGCTGAAGCGAATAAACTCTTCCGGAACGATGGCGGCGGCTCCTTTACCGACGTGACTGGTCCGCCCCTGAATGATGCGGGGAGCGGTATGGGGGTAGCCTGGGGTGATTATGACAATGACGGTGATCTTGATCTTTACTTAGTCAACTACAACGGCGCCAACAAACTTTTTCGCAACAATGGTGGCGGATCTTTTACCGACGCAACCAGCGGACCTTTAGGTGATGCCGGGTTTGGCTATGGCTGTGCCTGGGGTGACTATGACAATGATGGTGACCTTGATCTTTACCTGGCGAACGGCGGTGGCACTGGCGACAACAGACTATTTCGCAACGATGGTGGAGGGACCTTTGTAGATGCCGCCAGTCCTCTGGTTAAGAATACTGGGCCGAGCACCGGAGTGGCCTGGGGTGACTACGACAGTGACGGCGACATCGATTTATACGTCACGAACAACAACCCACACCACAATAAGCTGTTTCGGAACGAGATAGGCACGACAAACCACTGGCTTCACGTCGATTTAGTGGGAACCGTATCCAACGTTTCCGCCATCGGCGCCCGTGTGCGGGTTGTTGCAGGTGGAATCTCCCAGATTCGGGAGATTTCAGGTGGTTCAGGATTGTGCTCCCAGAACTCACTGACCGCCGAGTTTGGATTAGGTTTCGCCAAGCAGGTGGACACGGTGGAGGTTAGGTGGCCATCCGGGCAAGTGGATACGCTGATCGTCCTCTCTGTCGACAAGGTGCTAAAAATTTATGAGGGAGGTTCTACCCGCGGCGACGCCAATGGTGATGGGTTGGTAGACATTGGAGATGTGGTTTACATGGTAAACTTTCTATACAGAGGCGGTCCTGCTCCTAATCCTCTCTGGACCGGAGATGCCAATTCTGACGGTGTGGTTGACATCGGGGACGTGGTTTATTTGTTAAACTATCTGTATAGAGGAGGACCTTCTCCATGTCCAGGAAAGCCGGGAGGATTTTTAGCTAACGTTTCCAGGTTGAGCCGCAGTCTGGGGCATGCAGAGATATCGCTCCTGCTGAAGAGAAATCCAGCAGATGAGAATTTGACAGGTTTTGCTAAGGTTTCTCCGGAAGGTTTTGATGAAGTAACCGAGATTTCAGTGGTGGGGAAATTCGATCGGGATGTAGCTGGTGTGCAACTGGAGATAGAATTTGACCCGGATGAGGTCACACTGCTGGATCCCGCATTGACTCCTCTAACCAGAGGTCTTCAACTTTTCTCTGTGATAAAGGATGGGACCCGGAAGATTGGAATGGTGGATTTGTCGGGCAAAAACCTCCTTGAAGCAGGAGAAGGAGCCTTAGTCAATCTGCGAGCCAAAGGGAAAGATTTAACCAGCATCAAAATTGAGAATGCAACCCTGGTTGACAAAAATGCCATGCCGCTTGACTTAAAACTTTCAGGCGAGCTTAACCTTGAGGTGGTTGGAGGCTCTAAATCCACACCCCAGCATTTCTCCTTATCCCAGAACTATCCCAATCCCTTCAATCCCTGGACCAGCATCCAGTATACGGTTGGTGGTTCACAGTTGATGGTTCATAGTCCCATCCACACAACCCTCAAGATCTATAATATTCTGGGGCAGAAGGTAAGGACCTTGGTGGATGAACCCAAGAAGAGTGGCAGCCACCAGGTGATCTGGGATGGAAAGGATGAGAAGGGAGATCAAGTTGCCAGCGGAGTCTATTTCTACAAGCTGGAAGCGGATAAATTCTCAGAGGTGAAGAAGATGTTACTGGTGAAGTAATTCGCAAAGCTTGGTAGAGGTCGGGGCATCCTTTACCAACCAAAGATTCAAAAGTCCTCTTGGGAAAGTTTCCATAAAGAAGCTTATGCCCGGGAGGGCTTTTGATTTCTGGCTTGATAGAAATAGAAGTTTAAGAAGAACCAAATAAAGGAGTTTCTCAATCGTATAAAATGTATAAATGCGCAAATACACATAAAAGCATTTAATTCATGGTGGTAATTATGGTCGACCCAAATTTAATTGAGTTGGAAAGCAGTTATCTTAAAGCCCTTGCTCAGCCAACCCGACTGAAGATTCTTTATTTTCTCAAAGACGGTGAGAGATGCCAATGCAAGATCATACCCAGAATGAAGGAAGACCAATCCAATATTTCCAGACACCTGACCCACATGAGGGAGATGGGGATACTTGAGTCTAGAAGGGAGGGGGTCTCGGTTTACTACAAGATTAAAGATAAAAGGGTTTTCAGCTTGCTCTCTTTGGTTGACCAAATGATCAAAGCTGAGATCAAAGAGAAGGCACGACGGGTAAAGATTCTTGCATGAAATTTTTTAAGAGTATTTCTGCGTTTATGCAAAACAAACTATCAGATTGCTTTCACCGGAGTCATTATGCCATTTGTTGAAATCCTGCAAAGCGGATGGGAAGCCTTGCTTGAATACCTGTCGGGCCACGTGCTTTCCTGTTTGGTTCCGGCATTCTTTATCGCCGGCGCCATAGCCGTGTTTGTCTCTCAAACCTCAGTTTTGAAATACTTCGGGGCTGGAGCGAAGAAAATCCTGTCCTACTCTGTTGCCTCTGTCTCTGGGGCAATTCTGGCTGTCTGCTCCTGTACCATACTGCCTCTGTTTGCAGGAATACACAAAAGGGGCGCAGGTCTGGGTCCGGCTATCGCTTTTCTTTATTCCGGTCCAGCGATAAATATTTTGGCAGTGGTTTATTCAGCCAAGCTTTTGGGTTTTGATTTAGGCTTGGCTAGAGCTATCGGGGCCGTCGTTTTCTCAGTAGTCATCGGTCTGATCATGGCCTTTATCTGGCGAAAAGAGGAGTTGGAGAAAGCCAATAATCCGGGTGAGGTAGCCTTGCCTCAAGAAGAGGAGAAAACAAAACCCCAAGGTATCACCTTATTTTACTTTGCCATTTTAGTAGGAATTCTGGTTTTCGGCGCAGCTCAAAAATGGCTGATAACTGCCGCTCTTCTGGTAGTTTTGGCTTTCATTTTACATCGATGGTTTAAGAAAGAGGAACTTAGATACTGGATGTATCATACCTGGGATCTATTCAAAAAGATATTTCCCCTTCTGATTGCTGGTGTATTTGTGGCGGGAATCATCAAAGCCCTGCTTCCTCAACACGTAGTGGAACATTGGCTGGGAGGAAACGGATTTGAGGCTACCTTTACAGCTTCTATTTTCGGAACTTTAATGTATTTTTCCACTTTAACTGAAGTTCCCATCATCCGAGCTTTAATGGATTTGGGAATGGGAAAAGGTCCTGCTCTTGCTTTGCTTTTGGCTGGTCCGGCCTTAAGCTTACCTAATATGATCGTGATCGCCAGAATAATGGGAATAAAAAAGACAGGCGTATATGTCTGTCTGGTGGTCATAATGGCGACCATAACCGGAATGATATTTGGAAATCTGATATTGTAGGAGGTGTGAGTATGAAAATCGAGGTTTTGGGTCCTGGATGTGCTAACTGCAAAAAACTTGAGCAAGATGTGAATACTGCTTTAGCCGAATTGGGAATCGAAGCTGAGGTGGTCAAGGTTACTGATATAGGCAAGTTTTCCTCTTATGGAATTTTGATGACCCCAGGATTGGTGATAAACGGGAAAGTCTACTCTTCTGGGAAAATCCCGGTGATGGCAACCTTAAAGAAATGGATCGAGGATGAAACTAAGAAAGACATCAAAAAGCAAAGATAGAAGGAGAAAATGATTACCAGTAAACTTATTTTGACGAAGCTGATACTTCTTTCCGTTATATTCTTCTTTATCTTTAGTTCTTTTTCTCAAGCAGAGATCCTGCAAAAAACAACCTCGGGGGAGTCGTCGAAAAAAATAGACGTACCTTGGCATCTTTTAAAGCTGGATACTCTTTTTGTAATTCATTTCCATCCTACTGTCCAATGTTCCTGCTGCATAAATGTTGGCAACTTCGCCAAGAAGGGTTTAGAAAAGTACTATGCCAAGCCATACAAAGATGGACGCATCATTTTCAGGGAATACGACACTGACCAAGATTCCTCTACCGCGAAGAAGTACAAAATCTTCGACTCCGCTTTGGGTTTCGAAAGATTTTCTGGAGGAAAAAACGAGTTCGAAGAAATTGAATCGGTATGGGAATTTTGCGAAGACGAGAAGAAGTTTCTTTTGAATTTCAAAAAAGAGCTGGATGAGTTTATGAGTGGGGCAAAAGATAACAAATCGGAAGACGAAAACACAAGGCCGGGTGTAGGTAAGCCCGCAAGTGAGAAGTCAGAGTGATTCTAAAAAATTAAATCTCAGCAAAAGAAGAAATAAAAAAGGCCTTAAGTGAAAACAAAACTGATAAATATAGAAGGTAAACAGATCGGTATAGCCGGATTAGAAGAGGTTTTAGAGGAACTCTACCAGGCGGGTAAAAACCCGGATGAAAGTTTAACAGGCTTTCTTTTGAGCAGGCTCAAAACATATAATTATATTCCATCTGCCAAAGAAGAGGTTTATGCTGCGATATTTTTGGAGGAGTATCAAAAATTCTGCGACCTCAAGGAAGGAAGAATCAAAGAGAAGAAGAAAAAACTGAAATCCTGGCGAGGAATTCCTCGGGAAGAGATTCCCTGGTTTCCCAGCATTATGGAAGAATTGTGCGATGGTTGTAAGGTTTGTTTGAAGTTTTGCTCTTTTGGAGTTTATGAATATGATGAGAAGACTGATAAGGTGAAAGTTGCTTATCCTTTTCACTGTGAAGTGGGATGTAGTATTTGCGCGGCAAAGTGCAAGCCAAAAGCTATTGTATTCCCACCTCTGAAGATTTTGGAAGCATTCAGAAAGAGATGATGCAACACATGCAGTTAAGAACTCACTAAAACAGACAGCCGGAGGTAAAAATTGAAACTGAAACAAAATGCACTGGTCATTGGAATCTTGATTGTAGTAGGAATTGCTTTCGTTTTAATCAAAAGTTCTGTTGATCAAACAGGTAAAAGTTCTAACCCGAAAGCCACAATTGAACATTCCGAGGCGGGTCTCAAAGGTCAGCAGACAAAGAGATTACCCTTGCTAATTGACTTAGGAAAAGGGACCTGTATTCCATGCAAGAAAATGAAGCCGATTTTGGATGAATTGAAAGTTGAATACCAAGGAAGGGCGATTGTTAAGATAATCGACCTCAGATATGAGCCCCAGGAGGCCAGAAAATATGGAATTCGGTTAATTCCCACCCAGATATTCTATGATGAGGAAGGCAATGAGGTTTACCGACATGAGGGATTCATGGACAAGCAATCCATAAAAATGAAATTTGCCGAGATGGGGGTAAACTGATTTGGACTCGATTCTATCAAACATCTCAGACGTGATAAACAATTCTCCCGGCTTAGCTTATCTTCTCGTCTTTTTGGCTGGGCTGATCTCTGCTTCCAGCCCCTGTGTCTTGGCAATAATCCCCCTGGTAATCGGATTTGTGGGCGGTTACTCGGAAGGAAACAAAAGGAAAGCGATCACTTACGCTGTCGTGTTCGCTTTTGGGCTTTCGATAACCTTCACCGTTCTTGGTGCGATCGCCTCCCTGATAGGGGGCCTGTTTGGGGACGTGGGGAAGTTCTGGTATTACGTCGCCGCAGGCGTGGCAATTATCATGGGATTGTATCTGGTCGGAGTGCTTAATTTCAAAATCCCCCAACCGGTTACTCTCAAAACGAAACACAAAGGCGTTCTTGGTGCGTTTCTACTTGGACTTTTGTTTGGAGTAGTATCCTCTCCTTGTGCCACACCAGTTCTAGCGGTCATTTTAGCTTTTGTTGCCACGAAGTCAAAGATAGTCTATGGTACATCTTTGCTCTTTGTGTATGCCATCGGGCATTGTGTTTTGATAGTGTTGGCCGGCGTATTCACCGGCTTTGTGGAAAGCTACGCCAAGTCTAAAGGTGTTAGTAACTTCTCGTCCCTCACCAAGAAGATCAGTGGAGTTTTGATCTTTCTAGGAGGGCTGTATATTCTATATATTAACGCCTGACGAGTGCATTTGTCGCTGTTCAGTTCTGTAATAGCATGGTAAGAAGCCTTAACGTCAGGTTAACCTCATATTTTTGAGAAAATGGCTCTTTTCTCCTGCCTTGATTAAGGCATATAAATGTTCCCTAAATTCTGCTGTAATTTTTCTTTTTAAAATTTAATCATAAGAAAAGAGTAGTCGATATTATTATAGAGATTTTCAAGCTTTGTAATCATCTCTCTCGCACAAGTTCTTAGTGATTCCGTGTGAGAATGAGTCTTTAGTCCCCAGATACTATCCTAACCAAACGTCCCCACTTTGTCGGACAAGACAGAAATTGCACCTTCTCAAAGGTATCAAGGAAAGAGTCGACCGGATTTAAAATGACATAGTTGCTGGTGAATAAGGCACTATTTCAGGAAGGTGTGAATCTATCCCGTCCCTGGATCGCTTTTTCATATGAATAATTACATCATGTCCACTTCTCAATGAGCCTGACTCCGCAAGGTTCAGGCTTCAGGAAGAGGTAGTCGTTTTTGATATTTTAAAAAATCTCTTTTCGGCAAAAGGATAGCACAGGTATGCATAAAACTCAGATAAAAGAAGAAAAAAAATCGATAAGGAAAAATGTGACTGATTCAACACGCCCGGGGAAAGGGCAGGAGAAACTGAAGGGGGAAGCTAATTGTGTTGATTCCAAGGAAAGCAGGCACCAAGAGGAAATAAATAAATTGGCTGACCTCCTGGCTAAGCTGGGGGAGGGTGTAAGCGTGGTCCAACAGGATTTCACCATAAAGTATCAAAGCCGACTCTTGCGGGAACGATTTGGTGATTTGATCGGAAGCAAATGTTATCAGGGTTACATCAATTTAGAAAAGCCCTGCCAAACCTGTCCTCTGAAAAAAGGCATTGACAGTAATTCTGTGGAATCCATCGAGGTTAAAGCCAAAGACGGAAGGCGTTATTGGTCAGTCTTTGCCCCCTTTAGAAATCCAGATGGGAGTGTTGATGTCTTAGAGGTGTGGAGGGAAATAACGGAGGAAAAGAAAACTCAAAAAAAGGTTTCTTTTCTGGCGGGGATCATGAGCCATGCTTCGGAGTCGATTTTAGCCACAGACCAGGATGGAAAGATCATCTATGTTAACCCTGCCACAGAAAAAATGTTTGGCTACTCCGCTGAAGAACTGGTGGACAAGGAGCTGGAGATTCTCATCACCGAGTTTTACAAGGAGAGAATTCAGAACGACATATTCAAGGCGGGCGCATGTGGGCCGGTGTGGAATGGGGAGCTTTTGAATCGACGCAAAGATGGAAAACTTTTTTATGTATCGGCTTCCGTCTCTAAGATGATAGATAGGGAGGGGAATTTCATCGCCTTAGTTTGGTTTCAGAGAGATATCACCCAGACCAAGAGATACCAGGAGGAGATGATAAAAATTGAGAAGGAGAAAACTGAGACTTTACGAATCCTGCACGAAAACGAGACAGCTATAAATAGAAGTCTGAACAAAGCCAAGCGGGAATTGCAGGAGAAGAATTTAGAGTTGGAGAAAAGAACCTTCGAGCTGGAGGCAGAAAAAAAGAGATTAAAGGAGGCATATGATAGATTGAATCACATGCAAGCACAGCTTCTCCAATCCGAGAAGTTGGCTTCTTTAGGGCAACTTTCCGCTGGAGTGGCGCATGAGCTGAACAATCCCCTTGGCTTCGTCTACAGTAACCTGGGCATTTTAGCTGAGTATGTCCAGGATGTTAAGAGTCTTTTGAAAAAATACTCAGAACTGGAGAGGGCTTTGCAATCCAGCAAGTCCTATGCTGAATCGATAAAGGTAATCGATGCACAAAAAGAGCAAATGAGTTTGAGCTTCATTCTGGAGGACTTCGACAAAATCATCTCCGAGTCACAAGAGGGGGCTTTGAGGGTGAAAACCATCGTTCGCAACCTAAAAGATTTCTCTCACATGGATAAAGGAGAGCTGGAACTGGCGGACATCAACCAAGGAATTGAGAGCACTCTGAATATCGTATGGAATGAGCTTAAGTATAAAGCAGTTGTGATAAAGGAATTTGGAGCTATTCCCCGGATCCAGTGTTTTCCGCAACAGCTAAATCAAGTTTTTATGAACCTTTTAGTGAATGCGGCTCAAGCCATTGAAAGTAATGGAGAGATAAGGATAAAAACCTATCAGTCGCAGGAGAGTGTGGTGGTGGAGATAAGCGACACCGGAGTGGGAATTCGAAAGCAAAACCTCAAACATATATTCGAACCATTCTTCACCACCAAAGAGGTGGGGAAGGGAACAGGTTTAGGTTTAAGCGTGGTATACGGGATAATACAAAAACACAGGGGAAAGATAGAGGTGGAAAGTCAGGTAAACAAAGGGTCAACTTTTCGGGTGATCCTTCCTATCAGAAGCTCAACTGAATATGAAAATAATACAAGCAAGACCCAGAAGATAGAAGCGAAGAAGTGAATCGAAAAGAAATTTTGCTTTAAATGATCAGAGATAAAAGTTTTTTTTAATCTGTTTGTGTGAGAAGATTATGTGAAAGTAAAAGGAGATTTGAAAAGATGAAAACAGAAAGGAAAGTTATAGGTGGGAAGTTTCGGTGCTGATGTTCGTCTTTAGATAGATTACGATGATATTTAGTTAGCCTAATAACTGTTGTTGCAGAAATGTGCTAGAGAAATTCGCTCAACGGAAAAAGGAGGAGATCATGCAAAATCCGAAAATTCTAATAGTGGATGATGAGGAGAACATTTTAAATGTGCTTAAGCGTCTTTTCCGGAGGGAAAACTACCAGATCTTTACCGCTAAAAGCGGAGAGGAGGGTTTAAAGATTTTAGATGAGCATGAGGTGGACTTGATAATCTCCGATCTGAAAATGCCTTCCATGAACGGGGTGGAATTCTTGGCCAAGACCAAAAAGAGAAATCCAGATGCTTTACGCATCATGCTCACCGGACATGCGGATTTGAAATCAGTCATCGATGCCATCGACAAAGGAGAGGTGTATCGATTTTTGCTTAAGCCCTGGGATAATGATGAGTTGAAGATGACTATCAAACAGGCTCTGGATTTTTACTATATGCAAAAGGAAAACAAGCTCTTAGCCCGGACAGTCAAAAGGCAAAATGAAATCCTTAAAGAATTAGAAAATGAACATCCGGGCATAGCTACGGTGAAAAAAGATCAGGATGGTTCTATCCTCTTAGATGTGGAGGAAGTAATTCAGAAATATGAGTAGAATAAAAAGGTTCAAGGTTAAAGGTTTAAGGTTCAAGCTTTTTTATCCTTTCTGGTTGTCCGTTCCTCGTTACGCTTCCTTCGTCATTCTTCATTCGTCATCCGTCATTTCTAATTGTCTGCCTACTGCATACTTAGCGGAATTCTCTTTCCTGGTGGGCACAGAAGAAGGGTGGAACTGATACGGAAAAAATGAGACTAATAGTCGGAGAAATATTCGGATCTGTAATCTTTGATCTCAGCTTCTTTTTTTACCTGGGTAAACCAATCCTGGTATACCTGACCTTGTTTTTTCTGAATGAGCACGTAAGTAAGTGAGTCCTTAACTGCGGCAAAGAGGCTGTCGTTTACAGTGGTTCGGGACATGAGCTGTAGGATGAAGGTGCCCAGATTGGTCTTAGCTGGTGAAGAGACCTGGTTTGGTTGGGTCAAGGAGAAGGCAGTCCCGATGAACTCCGGCGGGTTGCCTATTTGCGGAATAAATGAATTTCGAGAGAGTTCGGCTGGTTCGGCATAGGTGGCGTTGTTTTCCTCCGCGGCTTTTTTCAAGCTTTTCCCCTCTTTGATCTGGGCAAATATATTTTCAGCTTTATCATAAGCTAATGTCTCAGCCTTGGATTTGATCAACTTCTGCTTTATAACCTGCTTGACCTCCTCCAATGGAGAAATTCCTGCCGGTCTTTTTTCTTTGATCTGAAAAACATAAAATCCTTTAGACATTTCGAATAGATCGCTTAATTTTCCCTGCTTGTTCATAAAGGCAAATTCATCTATCTGAGAGTTGGTCCCAATGCCGGGGATATATCCTCCCTGGACGAACCATCCGGTCTCCGAGACAGGTGAGTTTTGTTCTTCAACCATCTGAGAGAAACCGGATTTGCTCACCTGATCTACAAATTCTTCCGCCTCTTCTTTTAACAGAGCCAAAGTCTCCTCAGATGGTGATATCTTCAAGAGTATATGGCTGGCTTTTACCTCTTGGGACTCGCCCTCGCCTCTTTTGTCCTCCACCTTTATCAGATGCCAGCCAAACTGGGTTTTGATCGGATCGGACATCTCTTTTGGCTTAAGAGAGAAGGCGGCTTCCTCAAAGGAGGAGACCATCATCCCTTTTCCAAACCAGCCTAAGTCTCCCCCATTCTTAGCGGAGGCATTATCCTCTGAATAATCAGAAGCCACCTCAGCAAAATCCTCCCCTTCTAAAATCTCATTTTTTATCTCCAGAAGTCTTTGTTTGGTTTCTTCTTCATCGGTTGAGCTGGGTTTCTTCTCAAATACCACATAGCTTAAGTTGGCACTTGCCTCAGCTTTAAATTCGTCTCTATGCTCCTGATAATAAGTTTGTATCTCCTCATCACCCACTGGAATATCCTCTTTCTGAAACAGATATGAGGGCACCAAAAGGTATCTTACCTTTACCTTTTCATTCTCATCCCGATAAAACTGTTTTACCTCCTTATCCGTGGCCCGGACCAAACCCACGATGGATTGCTGGAGCTTGGCTAATCGCAGATTGGGACGGATTAACTCCTCTACCTGTGCCCAGGGCACTCTGGGATCAGCTAATGCCTGTAGATACTTTTGATAATCGAATTGACCCTCCGGAGTCTGGAAGCCGGGATGTTCCTGGAGTTCCTTGGGAGGATAACGCCTCAAATATTCATATAATTCCGCATCAGTGATTTCAATTTGCCTTTTTTTCGTCTCCTGATTCAAAAGGATTTCATTTATCATGTTATTCCAAACCTCATCCCTGATCTGGATGGCAGTCTGCTCATCCACATCCCCTTGCTCCTTCTCCGCCTGTCTTAAAGCTTGATCATAGTAATACTGAAAGGCGTAAAGCTGGATGTCTTCTCCATTAACGGTGGCAATGATTCCTGCTCGTCGTTGCTGCTTGGAGGTAAACTCCATTCCCCAGGCAAAGATAATGGTTCCCACGAAGGCGACTACGACAATCCACATAATGTGTTTGGTCAACTTTCTCATTGCTTTCATCATAAGGCATCAGGCTCCTTTCTGAAAATTTAACGCTTTCAATATATTAACAATTTACGATTTGGCAAGCTTTTTGATGAAAAGATTTCTAATGTAAATGACGAATGACTAATGACGAATATCGGATAGAAAAGAGATTTTCCCAACAGATCGAGCAGATTAGACAAATAAAAAGCAATGACGAATATCGGAGAGGAAAATATTTTGCTCCCAGGCGGATGCTATCATCCGCCGATTGGTCCGCTGGATGATGATCCGAAGGATCTGTTGGACAATCCAGCGGGAGCGAGAATCCTATTAATTTGCTGTGAGGCGTATTGAAGAAGCGGGGTAGGGGTATAACCCCTGCCCCAACAGGGATTGTAGGGGCAATTCCCCGCCTGAGGCGGGATGTTCCACATGAATTGCCCCTACACAAACACAATTCCCTATCTCGCAAAGAAAGGGTGGATTAACATTCGCCGCGACAGCTTAATAAAGAAATACCGATGCCGCCTGGCTGGCGAAGTCGAGGAAAATATTGGGATAGATGCCGAAAAGCAGGACGCCTACGACACAGATGATCAGGGCGGTCTTCAATGCTGTGCCTGTAGATATAGGCTTTTCTTCAGTGGAGGTCTGGAAATACATTTGTCTGACCACACCCAGGTAATAATAAAGGGAGATCACGCTGGTTAAGATGGCAATCACCACCAGCCAGATATATTTCTGCTCGATGGCGGCGGAGAAAAGATAATACTTTCCCATAAATCCAGCCAGAGGCGGGATTCCCACCAGCGAAAGCATGAACACTGCCATCATAGCGGCCAAAGCAGGCGACCTTCGGGAAAGGCCGGCATAGTCGGCTATCTCGTCGCTACCGGTGTTATGGCTGAAGGCGATGGCGGTGATAAATGCTCCCATGTTGGCAAACAGATAAACGAAGGTGTAGAAGGCCACAGAAGCAGTTCCGGTGGCAGTAGCGGCAACCACCCCCAACAGGATATATCCAATCTGGGCAATGCTGGAATAGGCTAACATTCTTTTGATATTGGTCTGAAGCAGGGCGATGATATTTCCGATGATCATAGCCAGGCTGGCTAAAACTGCCATCAACAGAACCCAGTCCACCTGAAAGACCAAAAACGAATGGAAGAAGACCCGCAAAAACGCTACTATCCCTGCCGCCTTGGAGGCTACGGAAAGGAATGCAGTAATGGGTGTAGGTGCACCCTCGTAAACGTCCGGCACCCACATGTGAAAGGGAACCAAAGCTAATTTGAATCCGAAACCAGCGATCATGAAGATGAAGCCCAAAACCAGAGCGGGTCCGATATTGCCTGTGGAGAGAAATTTAACAATTAACGTGGTCTTCACCTCAGTTAAGAAGGTGGTTCCGGTGAGTCCGTAAATCAAACTTATGCCGTAAAGCAACAGGGCGGAGGATATTCCCCCCAAAATCAAATATTTCAGTCCGGCTTCGCTGGACTTGAGTTCATCCTTGCGATAGGAGGCTAAAACATACAGAGGTATGGTGGTCAATTCCAAAGATACATATAAGGTCAAAAGCTCACCTGAGGAGGCTAAAAACATCATCCCCACCATGGAGAGCAAAATCAAGCCAAAATACTCTCCCTTATTAGAGGGGAGTCTTTTGGTGAATTCAACCGAAGAGGCAATGGTCAAAAATCCGGTAAGCAGGAATATCAGATTGAAGAATGCGGAGAAGGAATCTGAAAGAAACATCCCTGCAAAAAGCTCTCCCTTCTGAGATGTCAAAACCAAAACGATAGTTATAACTATACCCAGAAGAGCCACATATGCCAGATTATGTTTTTTCTCCTTGCGAACGAGGTCTATAATGAACAAGAGAATCGCCCACAAAAAGAGGAATGTCTGAGGTAATAACAATTGATAGTTCATTTTAAGATTTGAGATTTGAGAGTTGAGATTTGAGATTCAACATGGTTTATCCCGTTTGCTCTTGGGGGATGTTATCATCCCCCAATTTTTCCCTGTGGATGATAACATCCACAGGGAGCATGGTTGATAGTTCATATTAAGAAATGTAAAATTTAAAATTAAAAATCAATTTAGCAATTTTCATTTTGAATTTTGCATTTTATTTATCCTGTTACCAGGTGAACGATGTTTTCTATGGTTGCCTTGATCATATTGGCTAAAGGAGAGGGATACACCCCGATTCCGATCATCAGGATGGCTAAAGGGGTTATGGTAAATATCTCTCTTCCGGATATCTCGGTCAGACCCTCCCATTTAGTATTGAATGTGCCCAAAAAAATCGCCTGGATCATTCGCAAGAAGTAACCTGCTGTTATCACCACACCGATGACAGCTAAAGGAACGATCACATTGAAGGCAGGAAATGCGCCCACGAATACCATGAATTCGCTTACAAAACCCGAGAGCCCTGGTAGACCTAACGATCCCAAACAGAATAGCATCATGATGCCTGAATAAACCGGAAGCTTCGTCCACAGGCCACCGAAGGCTTGTATCTCCCGGGTATGTGCCCTTTCATAAAGAACTCCCACCAGAATAAAGAGTGCCCCGGTGATAAGCCCATGTGAAACCATCTGGAACACACACCCAGAAATGCCGGTGACAGTTATGGCGGCTATTCCCAACATGCAGTAGCCCATGTGGCTCACCGAAGAGTAGGCGATCATCTTTTTTAGGTCCTTCTGGGCCATGCATACCAAAGCTCCATACACGATATTTATCAATGCCAGAATTCCGATGGGCAGGGCAAAATAGATGGCACCGTCAGGAAACATGGGATAGCTAATCCTCAAGAATCCGTACGTTCCCATCTTCAGCAGGATTCCTGCCAGGATGACGGAGACTGCGGTGGGGGCGTCCACATGGGCGTCCGGCAACCATGTATGGAATGGGAAGATCGGCACCTTAACTGCGAACGCAATGAAAAAGGCGACAAAAGCCAAAAGCTGAAATCCTCTGGTAAGTTCTGGTGCTTTTTCGATCAAAACCATCATGTTTAAGGTGTGCGGCTCCACAGTGAAATAGAGTGCTAAAATTCCCACCAGCATGAACAGTGAGCCAAACAGAGTGTATAAGAAGAACTTTATAGCGGAATATTCTTTTCTTCCATGTCCCCAGATTCCGATCAAGAAATACATGGGGACCAAGACTATCTCCCAGAATATGTAAAAGAGAAAGAAATCCAGAGCGGCAAAGACCCCCATCAGCCCTACTTCCAGAAGAAGGAGAAAGGCAAAATATTGCTTGACCCGCTCCTTGATGTCCCCGAAAGAATAGATCACTGATACAAAGCACAAAAGTGCAGTCAAAAAGAGCATGGGGACGGAAAGCCCGTCTGCACCCAAAAAGTAGGTTATCCCCAGAGAAGGTATCCACTCATATTTCTCCACAAA
>CAYOFL010000026.1:0-35891 GCA_964403165.1 uncultured Ignavibacteria bacterium | reverse complement strand
TGGAGGATAAAGACTCTGGAGATAATCAGGTGGGAAAATTCGTGATAATAAAATAGGGGCACGCAGACAAGCTACATACCCCTACAATCGCTTTTAGGAAACGACGGTAAAACTTGAGAGTTCAAAGACCACAGGTGTTGTTGCGGGGTACTCTTATCCCGCAACAACTACCATTCTTAGTGGCTTTACCACAAACTGTGCAAGAATGTTTACTTTTTGATCGGATATTCAGGTCTTCCAGGAAGTATCTTGGGTTCCTCTTTTAGCTTCTTCATGACTTCCTCGATCGCCTTTTCCAATTGAGGATCTTTCCCCTTGATGACCAGATCGGGTCGGTTGTCCACCTCTATATCCGGATCCACTCCATGATTCTCCACATCCCACTCCCCTTTTAGATTAATAAATGCAAATTCCGGACAGGTGACGTAGCCCCCGTCCATGAGAGGTAGTCCTCGGGAGATGCCCACCAGTCCACCCCAGGTGCGCGTGCCTATCAGAGGGCCCAATCCCAGTTCCCGGAAATAATAGGGAAAGGCATCTCCGCCTGAGCCTGCGTATTCATTGATGATACACACCATATGTCCGTGCAGTGCCACGTTGGGAGTTCTCCCTACCAGCCCTTCTCTGGGAGACCACAAGCTCAAGATTTTTCTCTGGAGATGTTCCATGAACATATCCGGGATCATGCCTCCACCATTGTAACGGACATCGATGATGAGTCCCTCTTTGCGAGCCTGGGCATAGAAGGAGCGAGAGAATTCATTCAATCCCCATAAGCTGGTATTGGGCACGTGAACGTAACCCACTCTTCCATCGGTGGCTTCCTCCACTCGCTTGCGTCTTGTCTCCACCCAATCCAGATAGCGAAGCATATACTCAGAGCCTACTGGCTTGACGGTTACCTCTCGGGCATCTTTAGCCTCTGGCTTATCATTCACTTTGATTTTCACCTGTTTGTTAACCGTCTTCTCGAAGTATTGATACGGACTTTCTGGATATCGCACCTCTTGTCCATTTACAGCAATCAGATAATCCCCCTTTTTGACGTCCACACCCGGTTCGGTGAGTGGAGCTCTCCTATCCTTTTTCCAGTTCTCACCTTTATATATCTTTTTAAAACGATAAAAATTAGTCTTTTTATCTGGTTCAAGATCAGCACCTAAAAGCCCAATATTCACTGGTTTGCTTTTTGGCATCTTACCTCCACCCACATACGTATGAGAGGTGGTCAGCTCCCCTATCAACTCCCCTATGATATAGGTAAGATCCCATCGATGAGCCACATGGGGGAGAAGCTTTTTGTATCGTTTTTTCATCCCTGCCCAATCAACTCCATGCATGTTGGGATCGTAGAAAAAGTCCCTTTCCAGTCGCCAGGCCTCCTCAAAAATCTGCTCCCATTCGCCCGAAGGGTCCACCTTCATCTCCATTTTAGAGGTGGACAACTTCCCGTCTCCAACTTTATTCTTGCCTTTTTTAGCCTCAATGATGCCATAGGTGTTACCGCTCTTATAGATTATTTTTTTCCCGTTTCCAGATACATCATAGGTGTTGATGCCTGAAAAGAGCGTATGCTCTTCTCTTTTTTTCATATCATACATGCGGAGTTCATTTTGACCACCCCCAGTTTTTCCTCTCTCCCATACTGTAGGCATAGCCAAATAAAACAGTTTACCTTTGGCGGCGGTAAGACGGGTGTAATTGCCGGATTTGATAGGCACTCCTACCACTCGCTGGTCCATGTTTTCGAGATCGATGTGAACATCCTTGGATTTTTTCTCATCTTTCTTCTTATCCTTGTTTTTGTCCTTATTCTTCTCTTTCTCCTTGTCTTCGTCTTTGTCTTCGTCTTTATCTCCCTTCTCTTTCTCCTCTTCCCCTTTTTCCTCATCACTTTCCGGAGCAAAGGGAGAAAGGCTATCCGCCTGCAGGGTTACCAGATAGATGTTTCTGGTGTTACGATAGACATACTCGGTACGTTCAAAATCGCTGAAGGTGGGATTGAAGGTGCGGGCTGAGATAAAATACAGGTATTTCCCCTCCGGATCAAAGACTGGAGAGAAATCATCAGTGAGCTCGCCGGTAATCTGATAAATCTTCCCTTTATCCAGAGAATAAAGGTAAATGGAAGCAAAATATGCGGGGTTACTTTTGGAATAGGCGATCCATTTGCTGTCAGATGACCAGACGTAATCGTAAATCTCAGAGACCTCGGCTCTGTCCACCAGCACCGGCTCCTTCTCGTCTACGTCCACGTAGAACAGCCGGAGCTTCTTGTCTGAAAAGAGAAGCTTTTTGCTATCTGATGACCACACTGGAGGAAGCCGGTAACATTCGCCATCATAGGTTATGCGTTTCTCTTCTCCGCTTCCATCTTGAGGTCTTATATAGAGTTCATACTCTCCAGTTCTCTCTGAGAGATAAGCCACCCATTTTCCGTCCGGCGACCAGGCGACATAGATTTCGCGTATCACCGGCGTTTGAGTTAGGTTGCGCACCTCACCTTTTTCTTCAGGCACGGTGAACACCTCGCCCCGAGCACTGAATAAGGCTCTTTTGGCAGAAGGAGAAAGACTGAAGTCGATGATCAGATCACCCACCTTTTCCCAGGTCGGTCGTATCAGGAGGCGCTCTGCTGGCACCTCCACAGAAATCTTTTTTGTCTTCTCGGTTGCCAGATCCAAAACGTAAAGATAGCCGCCGTTTTCATACACGATGGCGCCCGGACCCAGGCTGGGCCATTTCACATCATATTCCTTATGATTGGTGATCTTTCGGATGTTTTTAGTTTTTAGATCATAGCAATATATGTTGAGCGTATGTTCCCGGTCTGAGGTAAAATAGATCTTATCGTTATACCACATGGGAAGATTATCCGTTCCCTTCCAATCGGTGATTCTCTCGATGGCATCAGTTTTTAAATCGTATATCCATATATCTTGAGCGGTGCCCCCGTAGTAACGCTTCCAGGTGCGGAATTCCCGGGATTTTCTGTTGTATGCGATCTTATTCCCATCCGGAGAAAAAGAAGCAAAGCCCGCTTCGGGAAGTTTTAAGGCTTCCGGAAATCCGCCTTCAGAGTTTATGCGAAAAAGCTTGCTTGTGGGAAAAGCATCACGTGAAGAGCGAAACAGAATCTCTTTGCCATTGGGAAACCAGTCGACGACCCAATCATCCAGAGTAAGTCCTCCTGAGGGCTGTCCTGTTGCCGGGCAATAGGTGAGCCGTCGTGGCTCCCCACCCTCTGCTGGCATCACATATACGTCTCCATTGCCGTCATATGCCGCGGTGAACGCTATTAGCTTACCATCCGGCGAAAATTTGGGGAAAGCCTCATAACCCACAAAAGAGGTGAGTCTCTGTGCCATACCTCCCTGAGAGGAGACTGTCCAGAGATCACCACCGTATACGAACACTATCTTGTCTTGGTGTATATCTGGAAAGCGCAGAAGACGTGCCTCTTCTGCAAAGCCAGCATTGAAGAGGATAACGAACAACACCAACCCAATCAAGAAAACTTTAGAAGTCTTCATGGTTAGACTCCTGTTTGCAAGAAGGTTAAGGGGAAAGCCAAAAGGCATGAGTTTTTCGATAGGGAATATTGCAGCAACATAAAACATAGACTTTGAAAAATAATCTTAGTTATCAGGCTTGTCAAGGTAAATTCTTTATCACAAATACTTCAGTTTTCTTATACCTCTTTTTCTGTGAGAAAGTTTACTTTTTCTTGCTAAGAAGTTTCTTCCTCCGAGACAAGTTCAGACGCTCATGTTCGGACAGGGGCTCGCCCTGAAGGGTTGCACCCCTGTCCGAGAGGGAAGGGCGGAGGTTCAACCCCACCAACCAGGGTAATCATCCAAAGAGGAAGATAAAAGAGAATCATTTTTCAGTCCCGCACGGGATAAGCTGGTCTTTCTGGAAGTTTTTTGGGTTCCTCTTCAAGTTTCTTTAAGATCACCTCAATGGCTTTTTCCAGTTGAGGGTCACGGCCCAATATCACCTGATCCGGTAGATTATCTAACTCAATGTCGGGGTCCACTCCGTAATTTTCCATGATCCATTCGCCTTTCATACTGAACGGAGCAAATTCCGGCACGGTGATGTAACCTCCATCCACGAGACGGGGAAAATCGCGGTAGCCCACCACCCCTCCCCAGGTACGTCTGCCAATGATGGGTCCCAAGCCATACTCTCGGAAAAAGTAAGGGAAGTTGTCTCCGTCAGATGCTGAGTACTGATTGGCGATGCAGACCATGTGTCCATGCAAAGCCCCTCCAGGATGAGTCCAATCACTGGCGTTTCGGGAACAGCCCATGCCTACCACCTCCCTACGCAATCTCTCCAGTATCATCTCAGAGACAAAACCTCCTCCATTATATCGCACGTCGATGATAAGTCCCTCCTTTTTGATCTGAGGGAAGAAAGACTCAGCGAATTCATTTAATCCCCCACCTCCCATATCAGGAATAAAAATATATCCCACCCTTCCACTGGTGGCTTCTTCCACTTTACGTCGATTGCTCTCCACCCAGTATCGATATCTCAAGCGGTACTCACTTTTAATGGGCTTAACCACCACTTCCCGAGCACCCTCAAGTGAAGGTTTTGAATTCACCTTCAGGATAACTGTTTTTCCTACTGTATTTTCAAACAGGCTGTAAGGATTGGCGGGATACCTCAGCACCTTATTATCCACGGCAACGATATATTCTCCTTCTTCCACATCCACACCAGGCTCAGTTAAAGGAGAACGCAGGTTCTCCTTCCAGTTCTGCCCCGGATAGATCTTCTTAATCCGGTAAAATTTTGACAGAGTATCTGCTTCCCAATCTATGCCCAAAAGCCCCGTTTTGACCAATTCAACTTTGGGCAGATCTCCTCTGGCTATATAAGTATGGGAGCAACAGAGCTCACCGATCATTTCCCCTATGATGTAGTTCAAATCGGTTCTGTGTGCCACATGGGGCAACAGTTCTATATATCTGGTACGCATCAGTTCCCAGTCCACCCCGTGCATGTTGGGGGCATAGAAGAAATCACGCTCGCGTCTCCATACCTCATTGAATATCTGCCTCCATTCCTCCCGACGATCCAACCTCATCTGCATCAGGTCCAGTGTCAAAGCACCATCGCCTACCTTGCAGGAACCTGGTTTAGCATCCACAATGCCAAACTGCTTTCCACTTTTGTAAATGATCTTCTCTCCATCTGCGGAGAGACCGTAGCCGTCCACAGGAAAGAGTAAAACGTGATCCTTTCTTTCCTTTAAGTCGAACAGGTGCAACCCCCCTTTGGGACCGGGCTTTCCTCCGGTGAGCGTCCAGGTGGGAAAGGATAGGTAAAATATCTTATCCTCGCCTGCCTTAAGCCCATAGTAATTTCCTGGATCTGTAGGCACCGCCACTATTCGCTTCTGGATTCCCTGGATGTCGATTTTAATCTTTTCGATAAGTTCGGGCTTTTCCTCCTCCCATTCTTTCTTCTCCTCTTTCTCCCTTTTCCACTTTTCCTCCGGAGATTCCACTTCATCGCTTTCGGGGACAAAAGGAGAGAGGCTATCTGCCTGAAGCGTTATCACGTAAATTTTGGTCATCTGATTATAGGTGAAACTGGCTTCGAAATGACCCATCTGGGGATTAAAGTCGCGGTTGGACAAAAAATAGAGATACTTTCCCTCGGGATCGAAGACTGGCTCTGCGTCATCGGTGAAATCATCCGTCACCCGATAAATTCTCTTCTCATCCAGCGAATAAAGAAAGATGGAGGATAAGTTGTTTTTAGCTGGTTTGGCATAAGCGATCCATCTGCTGTCCGGAGACCAGGAATAATCAGTTATCTCCCAGTTTTTGGTGCTATCCACCAACACAACTTTTTTGTCCTGGATGTTTACGTAGTAAAGTTTCAGGTCCTTATCCGCAAACAAGAGTTTCTTGCTGTCCGGTGACCAAACCGGGGCAAAGCGGAAGCAACGTCCGTCTGTGGTTATCCTTACCTTCTCCCCTTTTCCATCCTGGGGAAGGATGTATAACTCATCCTCACCCGTTCTGTCGGACATATAGGCGATCCATTCTCCGTCAGGTGACCAGATGGGGTTCTTCTCCCGGATACCACTGGTATTGGTGAGATTTCGAGTGTTCCCCTTTTCTGAGGGGACAGTAAATATCTCTCCCCGGGCAGCAAAGAGTGCCCGTTTGCCACCTGGAGAAAGATTAAAATCCGAAATATAGTCTTTAACCGAGACGAACTCTGGACGGACTAAAACCTTATCATCTGGGATTTGAACCGAAATCTTTTCGGTCTTTTCCGTTTTCAGATCGAACGCGTATAGATAGCCACCGTTTTCATACACTATCGATTCCGGACCCAGGCTGGGCCATTTGACGTCATAGTCAGTATGCTGGGTGATCTTTGTGGTCTCTTTGGTGTTGAATTCATAACGAAAGATATTTGCGGTCCGGTCCCGGTCGGAGACAAAAAAGATTTTATCATCATGCCACATGGGTGAGGTGTCGGTCCCCTCATAATCGGTGATCTGCTGGACGGTGTTCTGATTCAGATCGTAGATCCAGATGTCCTGTGCCAATCCACCCTTATAACGTTTCCAGGTGCGGAAATTTCGGAAGATACGATTATATGCTATCTTTGTGCCATCTGGAGAAAAGGAGGTGAGTCCGGCTTCAGGCAAAGGCAAGCTTTTAGGAAAACCTCCCTCCACCCCGATCAAGAAAAGCGTCTGAAACCAGCTATTGTAACTTTCCCGCCAGGAGCGAAATAGAATTCTTTTCCCGTCTGGATGCCAGTCTAAAACCATATCATCGAATCCAAACCTATCGGGCAGGTTTTCGAAACCAGGGCGATAAGTTAACCTTTTCGGTTCACCTCCTTCAGCCGGAATTACATAAACATCTGTGTTGCCATCATACTGTCCGGTGAAGGCGATCATCTCACCATCCGGGGAAAATTTGGGAAAAAGCTCTGAGCCCACATGAGAAGTAAGCCTCCGTGCAATCCCCCCCTGGTTTGAAACCAGCCACAAATCCCCGGCATAAACGAAGACAATTTTGTCTTTATGAATATCTGGAAAGCGTAAAAGACGTGCCTCTTCAGCTCCCACAACGCTGAAAGCAAAAAAGCCGATCATCAAGAAAATAAAACTGATCTTTACGTAACGCACCTTGACCTCCTTAACTTGTGTGGATTAGCTATCCGCTACAATAGAATTCGGGCGACCTTAAGGTTCGCCCCAACGAGACCAATGCGAAGTTTAATTTCATCTGCTAAACAAACATAAGCTGTCTTTTCTGGTTCCAGAATCCGGCTCAACTATTCACTTCCTTTAAAGAAGAATTAACTCATTTGATTTAATTTCGCAAGTCAATTTTTCTTATCATTGTGCTTGACAATAAAATGTTCAACCATAGATTTTGGAATACCAACATCTTAATCCCGGAGGTTTTCGATGAAGAAGAATACGTTAACATCTGTTATCATTTTGTCTTTTTTGTTTATGTTTCATAGCTCATCTGGAGCTAACGCCTGGGAAAAACAGATGGATCTGAATCTAACCCTGACTCAAAACTCCTATTCTGATAATTGGGCTGGTGGTGAAGCGGGTAACGTCAGTTGGGTGGCTAACGTCAACTCCGGCTTTGAAAGAAAACTTTCAGAAAAGGTCCACTCCAAAACCACATTTAAGTTTGCTTTCGGCCAAACCCACACTCAAAATCAAGAGACCAAGGGTTGGGCAAAGCCGATCAAGTCCACCGACCTGATCGATATCGAAACGCTGGCAAGATTCACCCTGAAGACCTGGGTGGATCCGTATCTTGCCCTGAGGTTTGAAAGTCAGTTTCTGGACGCCAGCTATCCCCGGCTGAAAAGATACATCAATCCAAAGAAGATAACAGAATCGACAGGAATCTCAAGACAATTTTATAAGTCGGAGAAAAATGAGGTATTATCCCGGCTGGGATTTGCCCTAAGACAGATCATCACAGAAGATATTGTGACCGAGGATTCAACCAAAACCGAAATCAATTCCACCAATGATGGAGGAATCGAATCGGTCACGGATGTTCAGCTTGCCCTTTCAGACAAAATCTCTTATACCTCGAAGCTGTCTCTTTACAAAGCCTTATTCTATTCAAAATCTGATGAGTTAAAAGGAACTCCCCAGGAGAATTACTGGAAGGAGGTGGATTTAAACTGGGAGAACACCATTTCTGTCTCCGTCGCCAAGTACGTCACTGTCTCGCTGTATACCCAGTTGCTGTATGACAAGGATATCAACAAAAAGGGGCGCTTCAAGGAAACTCTATCATTGGGGTTGACTTACAAAATGTTTTAAACTGACTCCTAAGAGAGATATCTAACAAAATCAAATGAGGAGGGGTTTTATTGGAGTGTCAAGCCCCGCCGAGTCGGGATCTTCGACTTTAGCTTGACCTGTCTTTTTGGCGGGAGATTACAAAGACTTTAATTTGGTTCACCTGAAGGGTGTGTTGAAAAACCCAATAATGTTATTCTGAGGGAGCCCCGCCTTTGGCGGGATAAACTCCGCGACCGAAGAATCTCTTCGCTACTCATAGAGATTCTTCGCTTCGCTCAGAATGACAACTTGATCAGTTGGGGTTTTTCGACTATTGAAGTGGACAACCATTGACATCCACTTTACTTCCCCTTGGAGTATGAGGACACTTGTCTAATCCATCATAAATCCCATCACCATCTGAGTCCAGAGGGCATCCTCTCTCATCTACCATTGCACCCAAAGGTGTATCAGCACAAAAGTCCACCCTGTCTGGCACTCCATCCTTATCTGAATCCTTCAACTTTCCAAAATAGTAATTGAATCCTAAGAAAACTTCCAGCGTAGCCTTAGGCAGATCTAACTCATCCGCTCCTGCACCAACTATGTCTTTTGAACCTTTGAAGCTGGTTAAAACATGGCTCAGTAGACGAAACCTGGTGCCAAAATTTACTCCCCATTTTTCCTTAAATCGATACTCCACACCTCCACCACCTGAAAAAGTCAATTCCTGATCTTCAAGATCAAATGGATTCTGGTTTCTATCCGATATCTGAACAAATTTTCCGTCCTTGTCTTTTACCTTCCAGAAAGCTAATCCTACTCCCCCAAAGACATAAGGATTCAGCTTCTCCCATGGGCTGAAACGATAGATCAGGCAAAAATCGAGCCATACTTGGGTGAATCGGTTAGCATCATCTTTTTTGGAGAAGGTGAACCCTGCTCCGGCTCCCCCTCTTCCGGACAGGTCAGCTTCCCAAGCCCTTGCATAAGCTACCCAAAAGCCCAAAGAGATTTTTTCCTTTAAGTCGTATCTCAAAGATAAAGCACCCTGCTTCCCCACCGTATAAATATCTGAATGCTCGGTCAGCCCGGATTTCCAGAACCCACCCTGCAGTCCTAAAGTGAATTTTCGGCTGAAGTCTTGAGCGAAAACAGATGAGCTTAACAAAGAAACACACATACTCAAAACACAGAGCCAGATAATTTTTCGCACCCGAAAAAACCTCCCGATGAAAACCTTTTCGGCAAAGAATTCTGCTGGCTATATAACACCCAGCTGATAATATTGTCAAGAATTTTTATCAGGTTCACCAAAAGTCTTGATGTCAAAAACTACGAGCTTTCTCAAAATTTATTTACTATCTGTTTTACAAAATATTCTCAAAAAATCAGTCAACCTCAGAATAAAAAATTACTATCTTAAATAAAGCTCAAGCACTTTGAATAAATTCAAAACTGAGGTGTATTTAAGCAAAAGCAAAGTGATGGACCAAGATCAAGAGTTGATTCTGCAGTCAAAGAAAGGCAAGATGAAGGCTTTCCAGAAGCTGGTGGAAAAATACAAAAAGCCCGCATTCTTCATCTCCCTGGGTTTGGTAGGAAATCAGGATGATGCATACGATCTCTCCCATGAAGCGTTCATTCGGGTCTATGCCAACGTAAGAAAGTTCAATCCCAAACTTAAATTTTTGGTAACGTAACAATATTACAGCTCTCCGTGGGATGTTATCCCAGATGGGTCTCCGTCATCCCACGGCATCAAGGTAGATGACAACATCCACCTTGGAGCGAATAAAGTGCGAATGGCCCCGAAACTAAAAGTAAAATAATTCTTACCGTTGGTTCGGGGTGCCCTCACCCCGAACCAGAGGTCAATCGGTATAAAGGGTGAACACATCGGAAATAGTAAACTGAAATAATTCTTATGGGGCAAAAAAATGATTTGGAATTTGATCGAGATCATATTATTCATTTATTTAATAGTAAAGTTATTGCTAGTCATCCTTAATTGAGGTAAATTGAACCCGGCTTGTTTAGGATAAACCGATAGTTCAAAAATCAGATCTGACCATGAAACTCGTTACCTCTTCCCAGATGAGAAATATCGACAAAAAGACCATTGAAGGTTTGGGCATTCCCGGATTGGAATTGATGGAGGAAACTGGAAAGGGCACAGCCTTGGTGGCTAAACAGATGCTAAGAGACCCTCAGAACAAAGAGGTAATTATTTTCTGCGGAAGAGGAAACAATGGAGGTGATGGATTTGTGGTGGGCAGATATCTTTCTTTTTGGGGTGCTGAGGTTAAATTTTTCTTAACCGCAAAGAAAGACGAAGTCAAAGGAGACGCCAAGGTAAACTTGGAAAAAGCTGTGGATTTAGATCTGCCCATTGTGGAGATTTTGAAAAAGGAACAAATTCCTTCCCGAATAAAAGCCCATCTGATCGTGGATGCCTTGTTTGGCACAGGCTTTATCGGTGAGATCAAAGGCTACATGAAAGATGTAATCGAGAAGATCAATTCGTCCGGAATACCTGTTCTCTCCGTGGACATTCCCTCTGGTCTGCACGCTGATACCGGCGAGTTTAGTGGACCGTGCGTGAAGGCGAACCGAACCGTAACCATGGCTTTGCCCAAGATTGGTCACTTCTTCTTTCCGGGCAAAGAGATGTCAGGAAAGGTGTCGGTGGTGGATATCGGAGTTCCTCAAAATGTGGTGGAGGAAGAAAACATCAATCTAAATCTGATAATCGAAGAAGAGGCAAAACAGATGATACCCACTCGTCCCAGAGACGCTTACAAGGGAAGCTGTGGACGAGTGGTTTTAATCGCTGGCTCCACCGGTATGACCGGAGCCGCTACTTTGGCTTCCTTGTCATCTTTAAGGTCGGGTGCAGGAATGGCTATCTTAGGCACTCCTAAGACCTTGAATCCGATTATGGAGATGAAGTTGACCGAAGTGATGACCAGACCTCTGCCTGATGTAAGAAAGAAGGGAGCCTTAGCCTTAAGAGGTTTGGGCGAGATAAGAGAGCTTCTGAAATGGGGAGATTGTTGCGCCATCGGTCCGGGTCTGGGGCAACACTTTGAAACACAGGAGTTGGTGAGAAGATTGGTAAGCAACCTTAAGATGCCTGCGGTGATCGATGCAGATGGACTCAACGCCTTTGCCAAAGATCCTTCCATATTAAAAGAATGCAAAGCGCCATTGATTTTGACCCCGCACATCGGTGAGCTTTCCAGACTGAACGGTGTGCCCATCTCAGAAATTGAAAAGGACAGAATAAGACATGCCTCTGACTTTGCCAAAGAATACAAATGCGTCTTGGTTTTCAAGGGGGCACCCACTATAATCTCAGAACCGGGCGGTCAAACCTGTGTCAACCCTACCGGAAATGCCGGCATGGCAAGCGCTGGCTCAGGAGATGTGCTAACCGGAATCATAGTGGGTCTTTTGGCTCAGATGTTGATGCTAAAAAAAGACGAAGAAATGCAAAAGATCATGTTGGATTCCGCCTGTGCCGGAGTCTTCCTTCAAGGCTTGACCGGGGATCTGGCAAAAGAGGAAAAGGGGGAGATGGGCTTAATCGCTGGCGACATGATGGAAAAGATTCCAGAAGGGTTGTTAAAAATTGTCAACGGATAGAACGCCCAGACGGGCGTCCGTCTGGACGGATCAAACGGATTGCAATAAGAGCAGTATCCCGCTTAATCCGCTAAATCCGTCGACCTGTTGTTTCGGGGTACCTTACCCCGAAACATAAAAAAATCACGGGTGAGGGTTCATCCTGCCCTTTGGTCCTGATCCCGCCCAGACGGGCGTCCGTCTGGACGCCTTTGGCGGGAGAAGGAAAGGGATTCACCCTGACTTCGTCCCGAGGACTTAGTCCGAGGGAAGGGCACCCGTGACCAACAAGTAATGGATAGAACGGATCAAACGGATTGATATAAGGGCGGTATTATCCGCTAAATCCGTTGACAGACCAAAAGAGTTTGATAGAAATCGTATCCTATAGTAATTGGAGGGGAAAACATGCGGGTTGAAATTACGGACAAAATCAAAGCGATTTCAAAAAAGATCTCCCCGAAGCTGGTAAAGCTCAGAAGAGAATTTCATCAATACCCTGAATTAGCTTTCAATGAATTCGAAATCTCTGAGCCGCGTAGGGGCGGACCTCCGTGTCCGCCCAGACTTTAGGGCGATGGCAGAGCATCGTCCCTACTCCTTTTTCAATTTAACTTTTTCAGAAATCTCTGTTCAATCCATTGACAGACCAAAAGAGTTTAATAAAAACCGTATCTTATAGTAAAAAGTGGAGAAACAAGTATGCAAACTCAAATTGCTGAAAAAATCAAAGCGATCTCAAAAAAGATCTCCCCGAAGCTGGTAAAGCTCAGAAGAGAGTTTCATCAATACCCTGAATTAGCTTTCAATGAATTTAAAACCTCTGAGAGAGTAGTAAAAGAATTAAAAAAGGCAGGCATTAGTGTTAAAAAAGGCATTGCCAAGACAGGGGTAGTGGGAGTGTTGAATGCCAAGAAAAAGGGGAAGACTGTGGCTTTAAGGGCGGATATGGATGCTCTACCCCTTCTGGAACAGACTAACTTTCCATACAAATCAAAAACCAAGGGAGTGATGCATGCTTGCGGACACGATGTGCATATGACCTGTGTGATTGGTGCGGCTATTATTCTCTCAAAGCTAAAAGATGAGTTGAAGGGAAACGTAAAATTTATATTTCAGCCCAGTGAGGAGGTTCCCCCCGGGGGAGCAAAGCCAATGATACAAGCTGGGGTGTTAAAGAATCCAAATGTCTCCGGCATATTTGGTTTGCACTGTGACTCAGCAATTCCGGTGAGCAGAATAGGGGTTAGAGAAGGTCCCACCATGGCGCAGGCGGATAGTTTCGATGTCATCATCACTGGCAGGGGTGGGCATGGAGCCAGACCTCAGGACGGGGTGGATGCCATAGTGGTTGCCTCCCAGGTGGTTTCAGCTTTGCAAACCATTCCCTCCAGAAAAATAAATCCTTTGGAGCCGGTGGTGATAAGTGTGGGCAAAATTGAAGGAGGAACTGCACGTAATATAATATGTGACAGAGTAATATTAAAGGGCACGGCCCGAAGTTTAAATAAAGAGGTGACAAGAAAGATCCCTCACTTTTTGAAAAACATAATTTCAGGAATTACCAAAAGTGCTGGCGCATCCTTTGAACTGAACTATTCTCCGGGTTATCCTGTCCTGATAAACCATCCTCAGGCAACAGATTTAGCCCGAAGGACCATCGCCAAGATGTTCGGCAGGGAAGCTATATTTGAGATAAAAAAGCCGATGATGGGGGGTGAGGATTTTGCATATTATTTGCAGAAAATTCCGGGTTCATTTTTGAGATTGGGAATAAGAAATCCAGAAAAAGGAGCCATCTATCCCTGGCATCACCCTAAGTTTACTGTGGATGAAGATGCCATAAAGATAGGGGCATCGCTTCTGGCAGGGGTGGCTTTTGAGTTTTTGCACAAGTGAGGAAAAGATTTAAAGCAGATGAATCAGAATAAGAAAACAAGCTGGGCTCGGGAAGTTTCAGATAAAAATCGGAAGATGGTAAAGATTTTGGTGCGGGGAATAACCCTCTGGCTTTTATGCATCTTCATTCTGTCCTCTTTGGGCTATGCTAAGGGGAAATATCTGGAAGGGGATTGGGTGAGTTATTCGGTATTTCGATACATCACCTCCATTGCCTTAGATTACGACTATGTATATTTCGGGACCACCGGAGGGGTAACCCGATATGATAGATTCAACCAGCATTGGGCTTCTCCTTTCACCACTAGCGATGGCTTGCCAGACAACTGGATAAAAAACATAGCCTACGATCCGGAGAGGGACGAAATCTGGGCAGACACTTATGGCGGTGCGGCCATGTATCATCCGGTATTTGGTGAATGGTCCACAGAACACGAATTCCCCAAGGATTTATCAAGAAGCGACACTTCCAATCTCAGACTGCCCGACCTTTTCACCGACTTTGGACCCACCACCGCAGGAAGCTATTGGGTGATGGATTCACGTCTGGATCGATACCCCATCACCAATTATCTGAGAGGCGACTTTGATGATGAATTGTGGGTCGCCACTTGGGGATTGAATGCCGGGCTGGCAACTTTGCGTCATCTACGGCTGAAGATGCTGAAATTCGGACTTTATGATAGAGACGTCAAAGCCATATTGATAGACGGAGGTGACGTATGGTACGGGGGAACCGGGCGTTTGAGTCCTTCCTGTGGAATAACCAGATATAACCGAAAAAAAGAAACCTGGGAATACTTTTCCGCTGAATATGTCCCCTTTCTGTCCAGCGATCAGGTGAACGTCATGGAGGCGGATAGTCTTTATGTCTGGTTGGGCACTCAAGGGGGACTGGTGCACATGAGAAAAAAAGACTCCACCTTCAGGTCTTATACCTCATTTCAAGGTCTGCCGGATAATGAAGTTACTGCTTTGGAATCGGACGGAACATATCTGTGGATTGGTACCGAACGTGGATTGGCTTTTTATGATTTCAGATACGATTCCCTGAAAGCGGTCAAAGATCCACTTTTAAAAGACCTTTACGTCTTCTCCGTGCTTTCTGACTCTTATTATGTTTGGGTGGGAACGGAGAGAGGAGTGTATACCCTGGATAAGGAGAAGAAAACCTGGTTTAGATTTATCACACCCGACGGTCTTTTGAACGGTCAGGTCAGATCCATTGCCCGTTGGTCCGATCAAAAAGTCTCAAGCGGAAAAGACGAATTATGGTTCGGCACCGATATGGGAATTTTAGGATATAGTCCGACAAGCGACAAAAGAAGGGTCTATCATAATAAGATGAACTTCCCTGAGGTGAACGTGGTCAAGCTTGCCTGCGACAAAAAGAACGTGTGGGTGGCAACTAAAGACGGGGTGTGGAAGTTGAACCGAACCACTGACATCTGGATCAAATACACCACCGAGGACGGGCTTCTGGATAATAATGTGCAGGATCTGGTTCTGGACGGAGATCATATCTGGTTCGGCACGCCCCAGGGAGCCACCCGATTCTTCTGGAACAATCCCAGATTGAGAGAATAAAGAATTTACCATCAGGTTTTAGTTTGGGCAAAACCCCTTTGTTGGTAACGAACACCTTTTTCGTCACGGACGATGGTTCACCCTGAAGGAGCTGTTGAAAAAGTGCCTTACATGCTTTAATCAAAAAGAAGAGGTAATCGTAGGGATCCCGCCGTTGGCGGGATGGCTGTCCTCCTTAGAGTTAGGACAGGGATTCATCCTGAAGGATTCATCCTGAAGGACAAGCCCTGTCCCTACGTAAAAACTTCTCGACAAAATGGCTTTTTCAACACGCCCTGAAGGATTCACCCTGAAGGGCATCCGTGACGAACTGGAGAACCAAGATTTTAGAACCAGAACCTAACTTAAGTTAGGTTCTGGTAATATCCATAAAATCCATAGATAGATAATGATGTCATTTGATCCCAAACAGATTCCGACCCAAATAAACCAGATTGGTGAATTTGGTTTGATCAATTTGATCAAGAAAAGGATTTTTTCCGTGGATAAACGAGTAATAGTCAACATCGGCGACGACGCCGCAGTGATTAAATCATCCCCGGATCGGCTTTTGATCTTCACCACCGACACCATGGTAGAAAAGATTCATTTCGATTTGAGTTACTTCAGCTTTGAAGAGATAGGATGGAAAGCCATGGTGGCAAACTTAAGCGACATCGCCGCCATGGGAGGACTGCCCAAATATGCTTTGGTTACTGTGGGTTTGCCCAAATCCATGCGGGTCGAAGATGTGCTCTCAATCTATAAGGGTGCTTCCAAGATTGCCCGGAAATATAAATGTAAAATCATCGGAGGTGACACAACTCTTGTCCAAAAAGATATTTTCATCTCCATTGCCCTTTTAGGTGAAATAGAGAAAAGATACTTGCTCACCAGAAGCGGAGCAAAAAAGGGGGACTTAATCTGCGTTACCGGAGAGTTAGGAGAAGCTCAGGCAGGTTTGGAATATCTTAAGAAATATGGTCGGCAGAAGCTTTCTTTGGTTCGGAAACATCTGCAACCTCAACCGCGTATCAATGAAGCCAGAATTTTAGCTAAGAATTTAAAAATAAACTCCATGATTGACATAAGTGATGGGCTCTCTTCAGAACTTTTTCATCTGACAGAGGAGAGCCGCCTGGGGGCGGTAATTTATGAGAAGAATATACCCATATCACTCAAATGCCTGAAACTCGCGCCTCTTCTGAACAAAACGCCGTTGGCATGGGCGCTTTCCTGCGGGGAAGAATATGAACTGCTGTTTACCGTCGACAGAAAAGACCTGAGCAAAATTAAGAAAATCAAGTCAAAGGTGAATATATCGGTCATTGGCGAAATGGTGGGCAAAAAAGACAAAGTCAAATTGATCCTGAAATCAGGAAGCAAGAAAAACATAAAGAAAGCAGGATTCGTCCACTTTTGATACTCATTTCAACTATTTGCTCAGATCATTATAAATTATACATAAATTTGCTACCGAGTAGATGGTCAACTACGAAAGCTCTCTTTTTTTACAGATCACTAATTGTGAACAACAAGTGAAAGCTTTGCTTGACACGGGCATGAGTTTTTCATTATTTTAGGCTATGACGGATGAAGCGCAGTGAAGAAAATGTGAGGTATTTTTAGGGAGGAGGTGCGGAAGGTATGGAGAAAGTTTTTCCTGAATGTAAAAAGTGTAATGGTGGTGTGCTTCTACCTCTTTCAGATTATGGCAGAGAAGGTGCCACCATAACCTACAAAGCTTGGGTATGCTCCAATCCCCAATGCGGTTTCTCCATTCGCATAGACAATGGGGAGATAAGCTTCGGCAAACCGATCGGCTTTTCTGATAAGTAAGAATCTTTAACCTTGCTTTTTGAAAAAACAGCTAAAAAAACCATCTGCGCTTCGTCCATCCACATCTTAACATAAACGAATTATGTGGCGGATTTTATTTCAGAATTTCTGGTTCAAGCTGGCAGCGCTTATTATGGCACTGTTTTTGTGGTTTCATGTTGCCACCGACAGGGTGTATGAACATGTCGAAACCCTTCCCTTGTTGATTTTCAATATCCCCGAGCGCCTCATCTTAGCGGAAAAGTTGCCTGAACAGGTAAGTGTGACAATCCGGGGCAAAGGAAAGGAGCTTCTAAAACTCCTTTTAGCAGAGAAAAAGAGTTTCAAGATAGATGCCCAGGAATTCAAACGGGGAGAAACAAAATATGTCATAAAACCCGAACAGATACCGATTCCGGAAGGGCTGGAGTTGAGGGTGATCAATATTCTCCCTCCCCAGGATTTAAAGATAAGGCTGGATTACCCCATGGAAAAAGAGGTGAAAGTTCAGCCCCATGTTAAAATATTACCAACAGAGGGATTCCAGCAGGTAGGTGACCTACATTATAATCCTAAAGAGGTGATAATTTCCGGACCAAGAATGTGGGTAAGAGGGGTAAGAGTGATTCATACCCAGGAAAAGGTGATAGAGAATGCGGAGGAGCCTATCTCTGATCAGGTTGATCTGGCATTGCCCCAAGGCTATAATATCAACCTTTCCGCGCAGATGATAAATTTCTCCCAGAATATTGAAAAAACCGTGGAGAGAAGAATCTCTAATCTGCCGGTGAAGTTGGTCAACATCCCCAAGCACAAAGAGATCCTGCTTGAACCGGATAGCATAAATGTGGTCATCTCTGGTGTAGAGAGTGTGATAAACCAGATAAATCCCGACAAGATAAAGGTAACCGCCAACTGTGCCAAAGCCAAGAGAAAAGAGATGGTGAAGCTTCCCCTCTTGGTCAAATTGCCCGCAAAAGTTGAGTTGAAAAAGGTAGAACCGGACTCTGTTGAGGTATCCATTGAATAGGTTTGAGTGGATGGAGAATGGCTTAAAACTTCGATGCTGATTTTAGGTATTGAGACATCCTGCGACGAGACCGCCGCCAGCGTGGTTAAAGACGGCAAAGAGATCCTATCTAACGTGGTCTACTCGCAGATGGTGCATAACAAATATGGAGGAGTGGTTCCAGAGCTGGCATCTCGGGAGCATATCCGAACCCTGGTTCCGGTCATCAAGGCGGCATTAGATGAAGCCAAAATTTCTTCAGGAAAAATAGAGGGAGTTGCAGTCACCTATGGGCCGGGGCTGGTGGGGTCGCTTCTGATTGGATTATCCTTTGCCAAAGCCCTATCCTACTCTCTGGATATTCCCTTGATCGGTATAAATCACATAGAGGGGCACATCTTTGCTGACTTTTTAGAACATCCGGAGATTTCTCCTCCTTTTGTCTGCCTGGTGATCTCAGGAGGTCATTCCAATTTAGTTTACGTTGCCCAGAAGGGTAATTATCAACTCCTGGGACAGACCCGGGATGACGCTGCTGGAGAGGCTTTTGACAAGGTGGCAAAGGTTTTAAATCTGGGCTATCCCGGAGGACCTGTAATCGATGAAGTGTCCAAAGAAGGCAAGCCTGATTTTTTCAAATTTCCCCGAGCTTACTTAGAGGAGAACAGTTTCGATTTTTCCTTCAGTGGTTTGAAGACGGCAGTGGCTATCTACGTCTCCAAGTTGTCTGAGGAAAAACAAAAGAAGCATAGAATCGACATCGCTGCCAGCTTTCAGGAGGCGGTGGTGGATGTGCTGGTAGAAAAAGGGATCAAGGCCTGTCTTAAGAAAAATACCCGGAAGATTGCACTTGCTGGAGGAGTAGCCAGAAACAGACGCCTGAGGGAAAGACTCAGAGCGGAAGCAGAAAAACACCACCTCGAAGTTTTCTATCCTTCCCCTATTTTATGCACGGATAACGCCGCCATGATTGCGGCGGCTGGGGATTTTCGCCTATCCATAGGTGAAATATCCGACTTAGACCTTAACGCCATTCCCTATGCATCATTGACGCCTGCCGAACAGTTATAACCTGACACACCTATTATATATCTAACAAGCTTTCTGTAACAAAAGGAAAGATGAATTCTGTCCTGACTTTAGGGAGATAAACTTCCCGCCAACGGACGGATTCCTATTACAACTTCTTTCGGTTCTTTCGTATTTAATGTGGAAATTGTGTTTTACTATGCCCTTCATGTGTTCGTTACGGACACCTTGTCCGTGACGGAAACATAGATGGTAACGGACGAGGGCGTCCGTTACTAACACTGCATAAACTTCCCGCCAACGACGGATTCCTACCACAACTTCTTTCTTCAATCAAAGTGTATGGGACACTTTTTCAACAGTCCTTTCAGATTAACCTTCACCAGTTTTGAATTTCCCCTACTTCTTTTCTTGTGGCCTCTTTTTTTCTTTAAAAAGTGCTTCAACCGTTATAAAATTTTTCACATTCCTGCCGATATCAATTATTGAACGTCCCCTGAAGCTTCAAACGTCCCCATAGTTTTGCTGCAAGCAAACTGTGTAGATAAAATCGGAATTTATGCATCTTTTTATGCCGAAGGATCAAACGATAGAATTGCTTACTCGTGTGACAGCAGGTGAACTCTATTGAGCTTCTGGTGAGAAAAAAGTCCTTAAGGTCCAAACTAAAATTCCTCTTTTTGAAAGACGGAATGTGAAACGGAAAGACTTCAGTTTCTTTCTTTTCTGTCTTTTCTAAGAAACAGGATGGAAAACAATCTCCAATGATAGACATTCATACCCACATATTACCTGGAGTGGACGATGGTGCTAAGACCATGGAAGACTCCATTCTAATGATCGAACAGGCAATCGACGCTGGCGTTGAGGTCATTTGTGCTACCCCTCATATACTTGATGAGGTTACCCCCGCGTTGGAAGAGAAGATAAACCACACCTTCCGGCTTCTACATTCTCAGGTGGATGAAAGAAAACTGAAGATCAAACTGATTCTGGGATCGGAAATCTACGTGCGCCAGGACATGGTTTCTCTTGGCAGATTCGATTTTTTTAGCTTGAATCAGACAGGCAAATATGTCCTTATGGAACTGCCATTGGGGCAACTGCCAAAAGGCGTTGACCGGTTAATTTATGGTTTACGATTGGAAGGCATAACTCCCATAATCGCCCATCCCGAAAGAAGTCTAATAGAAAAAAATCAACTCGAGGATGTTCAGAGCTTAATTCGTCAGGGTGCTATGATGCAGATCAATGCGGGAAGCCTTTCAGGCTATTACGGCAAGCTCCCCAGAAAGACCGCAGAACTGCTGTTGAAGCAGAATCTGGTTCACTTCATGGCAAGTGATGCGCACAATCCTTCCCATTGTTCAATTGCTGTATTGCCTCAAGCTTTCAATAAAGTTTCCGCACTTGTGGGAAAAAGAAAAGCAGAGGAGTTGGTCCGGCATAACCCCCGTCAAATACTGAAAGGAGAGAAAATATTCAGAAATGACAGAGAGGTAGACAGAGAGGATAGAATAATTCAAACAGAGGTCGGTGTATCTTAAGACCGCACATAAGCTAAAAGTTTTAAAACAGGAGGTATTAAATGAGAAAAAGGATCTTTTCCGTGGGATTGATTTTGTATCTGATCTTTTTTCAGATAGGGGGAATTTCCGCCGCAGAGAGTGAAGACGATTCGTCTTATCAGGGGTATAAGAGTGCTTCTCAATATTATCTGGAGAGAGGGACGGAGAGCAAACTGATGATGAAGGTTAATGTTTGGGGAGCAGTGCAGAAACCCGGATCTCAATACGTTCCGGATGGAACCGACTTGATTAGCGTTCTGTCTGCTGCCGGCGGACCCATAGAAGGAGCAAAGCTCTCACGGGTTAGGTTGGTCCGAAACTTCGACGGTGAAAAGCATAATACAATAATTAATGTAAGCCGAATTTTAAAGAAAGGGGAACTTGACCTTTTACCGGAGATCAAGCCCGGAGATACAATCATAGTCCCCAGGTCGAAGGTCTCTTTTGGCAAATTCATAAGCTTGGTCTATCACGTAGCAGTGATCGCCAGCGTGGTGACACTGATGACAGATTGAATAATCGGTTAAACCCACAAAGAAAAGGAGAGAGAAGTGTCTAAGGTAGAAGAAAAACAGGTTACCTTAAATGATTATCTGCGGATTCTATTAAGAAGAAAATGGTTTATTCTACTCGCCTTTCTATGTGTCACCGGATCGGCGGCGGCATTCTCGTTTTTGATCACGCCGATCTATCAGGCACGCACCACCATCTTGATAGAGAAAGAAGGAGGAATGGAGGATCAAATTTTCTCCATCTCCACCATGATGAAATCGGAGAGCAAGATCAGAAACCAGGTGGAGATAATCAAAAGCCGCACCCTGTCGGAGGCGGTGGTGGAGGCGGTATTGGACTCACCTCATAGAAAAGCATTTGGGAACATGGCGGTGGCAAAAAACAGAGTCTCCCCCTCAAAAGATGAATTGACCAAAGTTATACAAAAAAACTTGACCGTCACCCCTCTTCGGGATACGGACATAATCGAGGTGAAGATGACCGCACCCCATCCAGGGATGGCGGCGTTTCTGGCTAATACCGTTGCCTTAGAATATCACAAACAAAGTCTTCGCATCAGTAGAGGAGAAATCTCTGAGGTGCGACAGTTTTTGCAGAACCAACTACAAGTCACCCAGGACAGCCTGCTTCTGGCAGAGGAGGAGTTAAAAAACTACATGCAGAGTGAAGAGGTCTCCGCACTTCCAGACGAGACCAAGGAACTGATCAAACAATTAGCTGAATTCGAATCACTGCTAAACGAAGCCAAAATAGAGTTGGAGTCCAACCAGAAAAGGCTATCCTTTATGAAAACACAACTGGATGAGAGGAAGGGACGACTTTTAGACGAGATCACTCAGATCTCTACTCCAGTGATTCAAAAACTAAGAGGTGAGATGGCAGAGCTGGAAGCTATGCGAGCTGAATATGTATCCCAGGGAGTGGAGGAGAACCACCCCAAGATGCTACAGATCTTAAATCGAATCAAAGAGACCAAAAACAACCTGATCGCCGAGATCAATCAGTTGGTCTCCCGCAATCTGCCCTTGAAGGACCCACTGGAATACTCACAGGACCTTTTGGGGAATATACTGAGTTTGGAAATCGAGATGCAGTCACTTTCCGCCAAGGCAGATGGTCTGCAGAAGATCGTGAATCGGTATACCGCAAAAATGAACAAGCTCCCGGAGAAAAGCCTCAAATTAGCTCGTCTGGAAAGATCAACCAAGGTGGGAGAAAACATCTTTTTGTTGCTCAAGGAGAAATATGAGGAAACCCGAATTAAAGAGGCGGGACAGATAGGAAATGTGCGGATAATTGATAAAGCTGTTCCTCCAGAATTTCCCATTAAACCCAAAAAAAAGCTAAATGTGCTTCTGGGAGCTTTACTGGGTCTCCTTTTGGGAGGCGGCATAACGGTTCTATTAGAATCCCTGGATACCTCACTGAAAAGCATCGAGGATGTGGAGGCTTTAGGTGTGCCGGTGTTAGGACACATACCTAAAATCAAAGAAGCGCACAAAACCAAAGGACGCATAAAAAGTGAAAGTGGCGTGGACGGAGAGACGGTAAGGGTGGCATCTCATCTGTTAACCCATTTTGCACCCAAATCTCCGGTATCAGAGGCATACAGAACCTTGAGAACTAACATTCAGTTTTCCAATCTGGATCATCCTCCTCAAACCATGCTGATCACCAGTCCGGGTCCAGGAGAAGGAAAATCTACCACGGTGGCAAACTTAGCCATCACCTTCTCCCAGATGGGGACAAAGACCTTGCTTTTGGACGCCGACTTCCGTCGGCCCATCCTGCATTCCATTTTTGGTATGGAAAAGGAACCCGGAGTCACCAACCATCTGGCAGGAAAGATAGCTTTAGAAAGGATAATAAAGAAAACTCCTGTGGAGAATTTGGACGTGATCACCTGTGGAGTGATACCTCCCAATCCCTCTGAGCTCTTGGCTTCGGAGAAGATGAAAGAGTTCGTTGCGGAGTTAAAGAATAAATATCAGATGATACTTTTCGACTCGCCTCCGGTGATTGCGGTCACCGACCCAGTGGTCCTGTCTCTTCTTCTGGATGGAGTAGTTCTGGTGGCTTGCGCCGGACAAACTTCTCAACAAGGGTTGGTAAGAGCAAAAGATCTTCTGGAGAACGTAAACGCTAAAGTGATGGGAGCAATCCTTAATAAAATTGAGGCGAAAAGTGCCTATGGTTCTTACCATTACTACTATTATTACCACTACTATGGCGACAGAAAAGAAAAGAGTAGAGTTAAAAAACCAGTGAAAAGGGTTCCAGAAAGAGTGGTGCAGTTAGAAGAAAGGCACCCTGTCCATACTCTTTAATAAAGACAAAATGCAATAGTGAATAAAATCAAACCTGGGAAGAATTGATTTTTCTGCTCGCTGGGGACTGTCCGTATGGATCCTTCGGGGCGGATGCCCCCAACCCTTCTACTTCAGGATGAACCCCTTGTGGATGGCAAAGACCCGCCTGGGATAACATCCACAAGGAGCAAAAAGAAGGTTTAAGGTTTAAGGTTTTTCTTCTTTCTCTTTGCTCGCTCCTCTTACATTTTCTTCGTCATTCACCAATTCTATTTGTCTGCCTACTGCATACTTAGCGGAACTCTCTTTCCTTTATACAAGGTTATGGATTTTTGGGCGGGATATACGTATACATCCATACGAAAATTCCCGCCTCTATGGGCGACAACAGATTATCACTCATAGGGCAAGGTTCACCCTGAAGGGATTTCCCTCGATCCTGAGATCTTCGGGATCGAAGGACACCCTGAAGGGCATTTAGCCTTGCCAATAGGGTTTTTCAACAGCCCGTTACTCGAAATTCTTCACTCTCTCTGCTCAAAGAGGGGATGTTATCATTCCCCCGCAACGGTTTTTTGTGGATGACAAAGACCCGTTAAGGATAACATCCAGCCGGAGCACAAAAAAGTTACATTTTGTTGGTTGCTAAAGCACTGAGCTTTTTGTCTGAACTGTGGCCGTCTGCCTGGGTCTTATCAAAAAAGTCTTCTTTCAGAAAACATAGTCTCTGCAAGAAAAGCTTTCTTTGTTTCTTAGCATAAGATAGATCCACAGAAAGGCGGGTTGGACGAAAAACGCAAAGAGCTCTGTTCACTGCGCAAAAGAAGCACAGGCAAAAAATTCAACCTTGGCTCGGTTTTAGCCGATACAATTTTTGTAACAGTTAGCCAAGAAAGCTCAAATTCTTAAGCTTTTCATCTCTTCTCTTTAGTGAACTAACATCCCACTTGAAGGGGGCATATGGGCAATAAATCTAATCATGACGTTTGCGCAACAAGTGAGGCTGTGTTGAATTCAATCCGAAACATTGAAACCACCAAACAAAAGAGAGCAAATCCCCCTTCCTCCACCCCAATCTCAACAGAAACAGCAGAAGGCGGATCATCGCCCCAGAGCGTCTCCCGCATTTTAGTAGTGGACGATGAGGAATATATATGCGAAGTCATAAAAGAGATGCTCTCCACTGAAGGTTATCACATCCGGACAATATGTGATCCCCATAAGGCTTTGGACTTTATCAAAACCCAACCGGTGGATTTGGTTTTGACCGATCTGATAATGGGTAAAAAATCCGGGGTGGATGTGCTCAATCAAACCATGAAGTTCCATCCGGATGCCATCGTGATTCTCATGACCGGACATCCCACCGTAGAAAATGCAGTGGCAGTGCTAAGATCGGGCGCCTATGACTATCTGGTTAAACCCTTCTCCATGGACACCCTAACCGCGGTGATCAAGCGAGGTCTGGAGAAACAGAGACTCTATCGGGAAAACATAAATTTGAAGGAAGCGGTATCTCTTTATAAGATCAGCGAAGCCATGGGCTCCACCATTCGATTGGATTTCCTCCTGAATCTGATCTTGGAGACTGCCATCAAGGAGTTGAATGCAGATATGGCATCGGTTTTGCTTTTAGATGAAAAGACCAACCGGTTGATTCCCGAAGCCTCTTTGGGAGTACCACCGGAGATGAAAAAAAGCGGGCTTCTCACCGGGCAGGATAACATTTCCAAAAGGGTTATCAAACAGGGCCGACCACGTGTTTTTGATAAAAATGAAATCGGTGAACGCCTCCTGCCTCATCAATTAAGGAAAAACATAAGGTCAGTTATCATCCATCCTTTGATGGCAAAGGGAAAAGTGATCGGAATTTTAATCTTGATCAGATCTGAAGGGCGGATATCACCATTCACCACCGGACAGCTCCACTCCCTCTCCATCATCGCCTCTAAAGCGGCTTCTGCTATTGAGAATTCCAGATTGTATGAGGAGCTGAAGGAATCTTATTTGCAGACCCTTACTGCACTGGCTAACGCCGTGGAGGCGCGAGACATTTATACTCGTGGCCACACGGAAGGGGTATGTTACATGGCACAGTCCTTGTGCCGGGAGATGGGGTGGAATGAAGAAAAACTATGGGAGGTGAAGATGGGAGGGATCCTGCATGACATTGGAAAGATAGGAGTGCCTGATGCCATATTGAACAAAGCTGAAGCCTTGACCCAGGAGGAATTCGAGATTATGAAGCAACATCCCACTTGTGGAGCCAAGATATTAGAAGGCATCTCCTTTTTGGCTCCTGCAGTTCCCTATGTTTTATATCACCATGAAAGGTTCGATGGTAAAGGATACCCTTTCGGATTGCGAAAGGACCGAATACCCATCCAGGGACGCCTGATGGCGGTGGTGGATACCTTTGATGCCATGACCAGTGACAGGCCCTATAGAAAAGCCAAAAGCTTTAAGATGGCGTTAAAGGAGATCAGGGAGTGTGCCGGCACTCAGTTCGATCCTCACATCGCGGAGCTGTTTCTGAATGCATGGGAAAAGGGATCAATCGATAAAAGAAAATTGAAAATAAAGAAAGAATTATAGGCTCTTAAGTTTCAAGCATTTATAAGGACAAACAACTCATATTTTTTATTCAAGCTCATTTTTTAGACGTCTTTTATTTTGTCAAATATCCACATGATGGATTTTCGTATTAGAGTTTAAGCATCAAGTTTAATTGATTTCTTCTATCATCTACCCGGAATAGAAGCTTGGTTTCTTTATTTCCGGAAAGATTTTAAAAAAGTCTTGTGAATTTTTGTTGACAGAGACAATAAAAGTAATATATTTGAGCATCCGGTCTTTTCAGGTCTTTTAAGAAACTACAAAAAATTCTCCATCAATTCAGGTGCCATCAGCCAGGTAAACGGCTGTTGATCAGTTGGTGGTGAATATGGGCACAGTCTGAAACTGACACATAACAATTAGCAACCAAAAAGGAGTTGTAATGAAAAAAACTATGGAGAAGGTGGATTACGATATCAGCGGGCTTAAAGCAGTCGAAACATTTCCCATGGTGGATGGGCTTCGTTTTCCTTTGGTGGGGCAGACCGTATTGATCACCGCGGTAAATAAAGAGAAGGTTCCCAGCCTGGGAGTCAGAAGTTCGATTTCAATTTTTTCTTCTCGCCCTGCCATCGTAGGCTTCAGTTATAACACCAGTAACCCCACAGCCAAAAACATCCTCTCCACGGGAGAGTTCATAATCAATATTCCCGGGACAGACTTGGCTAAGAAGATATGGAAGATCACGGAGATTGAACCAACCGGGGATAAAGAAATCAAAAAGGCGGGATTAACACCGGTGAAGTCGGTTAAGCTTTCTACTCCTCGTATCGCTGAGTGCAGGGCGCACCTGGAATGCTCATTGGATTGGACCAAAAAATACGGTGAGGACATGGTGATATTCGGACGTGTGCTCTTAGCATCTGTGGACAAGAAGGTGGTAGAAGCGGATTTAGAAGAAAGATATAAGCACCTGAAGCTTTTCGCTCAGTTGGATAACGGGCTCTACGGGGTGATCAGGGAGGCAAAAAAGCTTTCTTCTTGAGTGATCCTTCGTCCTCAATAAAGCTCCAACCCAACCCCTGAAGTCTACAACAAGAGATTTAGGGGAAAAGAAGAATAACTTTCTGTGGTAGGCTGATAAAATCTAACCGCCTAAAATTTACTTTCTTCCATTTTCAAAACTTCTATCTCGAATCTGTTTTCCAGCTTTCTTTTAATTTTCTCCTTTTCTCAAATTGATAGTCTTTGGTTCTGATATAAGACCAGATTGAATCAGGCGCATCAATTCTAAGAATGAAAATGCTTGTAAATATTTTCCGCCACCCTTTTGCTTATACCCTTAATTTGCAATATTTCTTTCAAGCCCGCTTGCCTGATTTTTTCGACAGAGCCAAAACGTTTAAGCAAAACCCTTCTTCTTGCTTCTCCTATGCCGGGGATCATATCTAACTCAGATTGTATGGTTCTTTTCTTTCTCAACTTTCGGTGATATTCCACCGCAAAGCGATGAGCTTCATCCCTTATCCGTTGGAGAAGTTTTAAAGAGGCCGAACCTTTTGGTATCATCAGCGGATCCGAACCTCCAGGCAAAAAAACTTCGTCTAATCTTTTAGCTAAAGCTACCACGCCCTGATTTTTGATCCCCAGGCTGTTCAAAGTCTGAACAGCCATCGAGAGTTGACCTTTCCCACCATCAATTAAAACCAAGCCCGGGTATTCCTGTTTTTCTTCAGTTAAACGGGTGAAATATCGACGCACCACCTCAGCCATCATGGCAAAATCATCCTGTCCTGTCACCGTCTTGATTTTAAATCTGCGATACCGGTTTTTCTGGGGATGTCCATCATGGAAGAAAACCAAAGAACCTACCGCATCCGAAGGACCTAAGTTGGATATATCAAATGCGGCTATCTTTCGAGGAGGGATGGATAAATATAAATCCTTCTCCAGTGCCTTTATGGCGGGCGGAACTTTCTTTTTTGCCTCAGATTTTTGCAGCAAAAGCTCATTCAAAGAAAGCCTGGCATTGTAACCTGCCATCTCCACAAGCTTAAACTTATCCCCTCTTTGGGGGATGATGATCCTTACTCTCCCTTCTCTTCTGGAGGAGAGCCAATCGGCAATCATCACCTGATCATCCATCCCTGAGGGGAGAATGATCTCAGGCGGAATCACCACCGAATGCATGTAATATTGCCTTAGAAAGGTGGATAATATCTCGGAATCCGTGCTCTCCTTGAAACCGGTGAGATGGAAATTCTGTCTGCCGATCAAAACTCCTTCTCTTATTTGTAGAGCTACCACCGAAATATCTTTTTTGTCACGGGCAAAAGCGATGATGTCCCGATCCACCCTCTCCACATCCGTCACCTTCTGTTTCTCTATTACGCTTTCTAAAGCTTTGATCTGATCCCTGACAGAAGCCGCCTTCTCGAATTCCTCCACAGCGGAATACTTGTTCATCCTCACTTTTAGGTGCTCCATCAACAGATGGTTTTTTCCAGAAAGAAAAAGCAAAACGTTTCTTATGATCTCCCGGTATTCTTCCTGTGAAACCTTCCCCTCACACGGTCCCAGACATCTTTTGATATGATAGTCTAAGCATAGTTTTATCTTTCTGTTGGAGGGAAGCGCATAACTACAGCTTCGAATGGGGAAAACCCTCCGCAGTATCTTGAGGATATGCCGCATGGCTTTGACATTGGTATAGGGACCGAAATATTTAGCCTTATCTTTCTTCACCCTTCTTACCACCAGAACCCTGGGGAAAGGCTCATCCGTTACCTTCAAGTAAGGGTACCTTTTATCGTCCTTTAAGTTCACATTGTATCTGGGCTTGTATTCCTTGATGAGATTGGCTTCTAAGATTAAAGCCTCCATCTCTGAGTCGGTCGCCAGAATGTCGAAATCAGATATCTTCGAGATAAGGGCAGATATTTTAGGATGATAGGAAGGGGTATGGTGGAAATATGCCCTTACTCTGTTTCTCAAAGACTTAGCTTTTCCCACATAGATTATCCTTCTTGAGCCATCCTTCATCAGGTATACCCCGGGCTTGGTGGGAAGATTTTCCAGCTTGGTTTTTATGTCGCTGTGCGTCATAATAAGAACCCGGGTGTAGGGTGTGGAGGAAAGGTGTAAGGTGTAAGGTGTAAGGTGAAGCTGGCTTTTCGCTAAAACCTTACACCTTTAACCTTTCACCTGTTCTCAAGGAATCACCCTTCTGGCACCCCGATATCGTTTTTTATAATAGCCTTCGTCCAGAGAAAATACTATTACTCCCGATCCTTTCACGGAGTGCACAAACTTGCCCGCTCCCACATAGATTCCTACGTGGGAGACGGAAAACCAGCCGTCAGAGAAGAAGACTAAATCTCCATATACTAAATCGTCTTTATCTATATTTTTTACCAACTGGTAAAGCTTTTTGGTGTCGTGAGGAAGCCTAAAGCCGGCATATTGTCTGTATACCTGCACCACCAGACCGGAACAATCGATCCCCGATTTGGACTCACCACCGAATTTGTAGGGTGCTCCCAGAAAGGAATCAATAATTCTTCCCATTTTAGCTTTATCGATCTTACTTTTGTCTTTCTCGCTGGACTCCTCTGGCAGAACAACCTGGCTTTTTTTCTTTTCAACAGGAACCGAGGTGTATCGGGGGTGAGAAACGCAGCCCATTAAGATTAAACCAACGAAAACGGTAAATATATAATGTTTGCGAAACGTCATCATAAATAGGGACTTGGGGCTAGGGATTTGGGGCTTGTATAATGCTCATCTTGATTTATGGATTGTTTTCTTTGTCCCGTAACTTCTTGATTAACCCCCCTTGTCATTTTTCCTATTACATCTAACTCTGATAAAAATTTATTTAATTTTTGTTTGTCTAAATACCCTAATTTCTCTGCTATAATTAGTTGAGTTTCAAGTTCTGCCAGAGAACCTAATGCAACGAATAGAAACTGCCTAAACTCTCTTTTATACTGTCTGGAGTGTCCTTCAGCGATATTAGAGGGTATAGAGAGGGACGCCCTTTTAATTTGATCAACTAAAGCATAAGTTTCGGATTTAGGAAAATCTTTTGTAATGATGTAAATATCTTTTACTAACTCCACGCTTTTCTTCCAAATTTCTAAATCTTTATAACTCTTAATCATCTCTTCTCCAACTATTCACTAGTCCCAAGCCCCTAAACCCTAATCCCTGACTTTAATCACCATCATGGTTAGATCATCCGCCTCTTGTAAACCAGCGGTGAAATCCATTACCGCCTTGTAGATATTTTCTTGAATCTGGGAAGCGCTAAGCTGGTGTGAATCGTCTATCACCTGTTTCAGCCTTTTGGTGCCAAATTCCTCCTCCCCCTCATTTCTTGCTTCTGTCACACCATCAGTGTAGAAGACTATGATATCTCCGGGACTAAGCCCCAATGGTCTTTCTTCATATTTTAAATTTTCAAACATGCCCAGAGCCACTCCTCCCTCGATAAGATATTCCATCTCACCGCTTGCGTGCCTTAGGATGGGAGCATTGTGTCCGGCATTGGCGAAGGTGAATATCCTGTTTTTGGTGTCTAAGACTCCATAGACCGCGGTAACGTAAATATCCGATGCTGTGCTCTCGAAAAGAAGATTGTTGACCTTGAACATTATGCTTCTGATGGCGTAATTATTTCTTATCTCGGCTATCAGGCTGGCTCTGAAGGATGCCATGATCAAAGCCGCGGGTATCCCCTTTCCAGAGACATCGCCGATGGCGATCCCCATTTGATTTTCAATTATGGGGATGAAATCATAATAGTCTCCCCCAACCTTTTCGGATGGAATGTTTATGCCGGAGATATCAAATCCATAAAGTTGTGGTTTCTCATGCGGCAGAAAGCTTTGCTGGATTCTTTTGGCGATGGAGAGCTCCTCCTCTAATTTTCTTTTCTCTAAAATCTCCTCGTACTGACGTGCTCTTTCTAAAGAGATAGCCGCCAGACCGGCAAAAGCCTCCAAAAGCTCTAAATCGTCCTCGCCGTAAGCATTCGGTTCATCGCTTTCCAGACTAAAAACACCGATTATCCTTTTCTGGGATACTATGGGCACCACCATGGCAGATTGAGTCTCCACTCTGGCTTCGATGTAACGGTGATCTTTTTTGACATCTGGGACAATTAAGCTCCTTTGGGTTTTTGCTGCCCAGCCTGCCAGCCCCTGTCCTATCTTAAGCTGAAGATCCGGCTCCAAGACTGGATCAAATCCTCTGGCCTTAATGTGCTCGATCTCCTGCTTGTCTTTGTCAATCAGAAAGATGACCACCGCATCATATTTGACCACTTTCAGAAGAGAATCTAAGATCAGCTCCAAAAGTTCATTCAGATTCAACGAGGAGCTTAAAGACTTCTCCACCTCCAGCAGAGTCTCCATCTCTAAAGTCTTCTTTTTTGCTTTGCTGAAAAGATAAGAGTTGTCCAGGGCAATAGCGATCTGATCGGATAGGGAGGAGAAAATCTCCAAATCTTGCTTGTCGAACTCCTTTCCATTTATCTTATTCAAAGCACTCACCACTCCGATCAGCCTTCCTCTTCTCAAGAGGGGAACACAGATCAAGGAATCTATGGAAAACCCTATCTGTTCTTCCAACTCAGGGGAGTAACGTGGATCTTCCTTTGCCTTGTTGGAGATGACCGCCTGACCATGCTTTGCCACCCATCCGGCAATTCCCTCCCCCATCTTCAGTTCTAATTTTTTCCTTCCTTCTACCTTTTCTCTTGGAGAGATATGAAGTCTTAGTTTTTCCCTTTTCTTATCAATAACCAAAAGAGAGCTTGCCTGAGCCTCCATGGTCTCGGCGGAGAGACTCAAAACAACATCCAAAAGCTCATCTAAGTTTAAAGTTGAGTTCAAAAGCTTGGATGTCTGGACAAACAGCTGGTTTTTGTCATGGGGCAGAATTTGCTCTATCATCCATTCCTCCCTGATATTGACTAATTAAACATATCACATACGAAAGAGCCGGTCAACATGTTTTTATTAAAACTTGTTTCGAGCATGACGTAAATGAATCGCTGGAAAATCAAATTTGGATGGTTCTACTGGAGTGTCAAGCTTTAGCTTGACTTAGATCTACGCTCCTTGTGGATGTTATCATCCACAAGAACGAAGTTAGCGAGTCCCTCCTCTGGCGGGGCTCGCTGAGCGAGAGAATCTTTATCTAAAAGAAAACCGCAGGATCTTTAAAAACCTGCGGATTTAAATTTCAAGATTCTAAACAAAACAAACTAAAATTTATTTGTTAAATTTCTTCTAATTCCCGCTGGATTAGCTTTCTTTCGACTCTGATTCTTCGTTCTCTTTTACTTTTTTCTCTTTCTCTTCGGTTTTCTCCTCTTTCTTTTCGATCTCCTCAGTCTTGGCTTCTACCTTTTCTTTTTTCTTCTCCTTTGGTTTAGCTTCGCCTGTCTTCTCTGGTTTGGCCCTCTTGGCTGCTTTTTCCTTTTTTCCTTTCTTCTCTTCTTTGGGTGGTTTTTCCATCAAAAGCTCAACCACTGAAATGGGGGCGCCGTCACCCTTTCTCGGGCCCAGCTTTGAAACTCTGGTATAGCCGCCCACTCTATTTGCGAATTTTGGAGCTATCTCGTCAAATATCTTTTTGACCAGCTTCCTATCCCTGATCACGTCGTAGACCTGACGATGAGCGTGAAGGTCGCCCCTCTTGGCTAAAGTTATTAATTTCTCTGCTAATTTCTTAACCTCTTTGGCTTTGGCTTCTGTGGTTTTGATGATGTGATACACAAACAAAGAAGTCGCCATGTTTGCTAACATCGCCTTTTTGTGGCTTTTAGTTCTTCCCAACTTCTTCACTTTTTTGCCATGTCTCATCGGTACAAATCCAACCTTTCGCCTAAACTTTAGAGCCTGTCTGCAAACGCAGTTGCTACCTCATTCAACCTGATGATAAGATCTTAATTCATAAGAACTTAAAGCAGGGCATTAATCTTTCATGCACAGATTTTCTTGAAGTTAAGCTCCTTTATTTGAGTATTAATCCTTCGTTCACAAATTCCTTTAATTTAACTTTCTTCCCTTATTCGTCTTTCTGAGGCTCTTCGTATTTGGTTACATCCATACCGAAGGAAAGCCCCAGCTCGCTTAAGATGGTGTTCAATTCTGTTAAAGACTTCCTTCCGAAGTTACGGTATTTCAACATCTCCGCTTCTGTCTTCTGGGCCAGATCCTCCAGCGTCTGAATGTTGGCGGCTCTCAGGCAGTTTGAGGATCTAACGGAAAGCTCCAATTCATCCACCTTGGTCTTTAAAAGATTTCGGATCCTCAAGGTCTCCTCATCCACCTCCTCCTCTTCCTCCATCTCCAACTCCTCCTCCAGTTTGATGAAGAGCTGGAAGTGATCTTTTAAAATCTTGGAGGAGAAGCAAAGAGCATCTTCCGGGGTTAAGCTTCCATCGGTCCAAATCTCCAAGATTAACCGGTCGTAATCTGTGCGCTGGGCCACCCGGGTATTCTCCGTGGTGAAATTCACCTTCTGAACCGGGGAAAACATGGAATCTAAAAAAACGGTTCCCACCGGAGCATCCGTCCTTTTGTTCTTCTCCGCTGAGACATAGCTTCTTCCCTCGCCTATGTCTATCTCCATCTTGAATTTCACATCTTCTGTTATCTTCACCAGATGCAAATCCGGATTCAAAATCTCGACCTCGCCGTTGGTCTTTATATCCTTGGCAGAAAAGCTTCCCTTTTTGTTTGTTTCCAGAACTAAAGTCTTGGGTTCATCTCCATTAAGCTTTAGCCTTAGCTTTTTGACGTTCAGTACGATCTCGGTGACATCTTCATACACCCCGGGGATGGTGGAGAATTCACGCGAAACCCCGTCGATACGCAAAGCTACAGGAGCGGTCCCCTGAATGGAGGACAGAAGGGTTCGGCGCAGAGCATTCCCCAGGGTGAGACCAAATCCACGCTCCAGCGGCTCCACAATAAACTTGGTATACTTATCGGTGATGGTAGATTCTTCCATCCCAATCTCTTTGGGCATCTGCAAACTCTTCCATTTCATCCTTCAATTCCTCCTTTCAAGGAGAAAAAATCTAAATCAATTTCTGCCGCTTGACCAATCTCTTTTTTTCTTTTGCTCTTTTTGATTCTTTTAAAGAAGCTTTTATGAAATTACTTGGAGTAAAGCTCTACGATCAATTGCTCTTGAACCAAAAGAGGTATGTCGATCCTTTTGGGATACTCCAAAAGCTCACCTTGCAGATGGGCTTTATCTAAGCGTAGGTAGGGAAGATCTCCTGCACGTCCCTCTCTTAAGGCTTGATGAATTAAGTCTGATTTCTTGCTTTTTTCTCGCACAGAGATGATATCACCAGGTTTAAGCTGACAGGAAGGGATGCTGACAACTCTTTCATTAACCAGAAAATGACGGTGCAAAACCAGCTGACGGGCTGCCTTTCTGGAAGGGGCAAAACCCAATCTATATACTAAATTGTCCAGCCGACATTCCAGCATCCTCAAAAGGCTTTCGCCAGTTACACCTTTTTGTCTTTCAGCCCGATGAAAATAATTTTCAAACTGCCTTTCTAAGATCCCATAGATGCGACGCACCTTCTGTTTTTCTCTGAGCCTGAGAGCATATTCCGATCCCTTTCTTCTCATCGCTCGTCCGCGCTCACCCGGAGAATAGGCTCTCCGCTCGAAAGCACACTTCTCCCCGTAACACCGACTCCCCTTTAAGAAGAGCTTTTCTCCCTCACGTCTGCAAAGCTTGCAATTTGCTTTTGTATATCTTGCCATCTATTTTCTCCGAATTATATCTTTCTATTCCGGAAAACCTTCCAATTTAGAAGGTATGAGTAATTCATCCACTTCTGAATTCTTTTCACCTTATCTCTCACACCCTTCTTCTTTTGGGAGCACGACAGCCATTATGAGGAATGGGAGTGACGTCTCTTATGGCGGTGATCTCGATCCCGGCCGCCTGCAAAGATCTTATGGCGGCTTCTCTTCCAGATCCAGGGCCCTTCACCCACACCTCTGCCTTTCTCACTCCCGCCTCTAAAGCCTCTCTAGCAGCGGCCTGAGCGGCCAGTTGAGCGGCGAAGGGGGTGCTCTTTCTTGAACCCTTGAAGCCGATCTTGCCACCCGTGGACCAGCAGATCAAATTCCCCTTGGTGTCCGTCAAGCTCACGATGGTGTTATTGAAGGTTGCCTGAATATGGGCTATTGCCTGTGAGCCCGCCACACCATGTCTCTTTTTGGTTTTCTTCTTAACCTCAGCCAACTCGTTCCTCCTTCAAAAATAGTGAGTTTATCGAACTATGATCACCTGATTTGAACCTTAAAGCCCAAGTTATATGGTAATCTTTTCGGTCAATCTTATCTGCCCCTTTTCCCGCCAATGGTCTTTTTAGGACCTTTTCTGGTCCGGGCATTGGTTTTGGTCCTTTGTCCTCGCACCGGCAATCCCCTTCTGTGTCTTAAACCCCGATAGGAGCCGATGTCGATCAATCTTTTGATGTTCATGGATATCTCTCCCCGCAAGGCTCCTTCCACCTTGTAATCCGATTCAATTGCCGAACGCAGTTTGGTGATGTCCTCATCCGTCATCTTATGCACCCGGATATCGGGATTTACTCCGGTGACTTGCAGAATCTTTCTGGAGGACGATAAACCTATCCCGTA